>NZ_FODB01000054.1 GCF_900110265.1 Vreelandella aquamarina
ACCCTCAGGAATAGCGCCAGTCAAGGCGCTGCGCGCCATGCCTGGCGCACAACGAAAAACGGCACCGCGAAGGTGCCGTTTTTGTTGCTTTTGCAAAGCAGGTCGAGCGTATTACTTTAGACGCTCAAACACCGTCGCAACGCCCTGCCCCATACCAATACACATGGTGGCTAAGCCCAGCGTGGTATCGCGCTGCTGCATGACGTTCAGCAGCGTCGTGCAAATGCGCGACCCAGAGCAGCCTAACGGGTGGCCAAGCGCAATTGCACCACCGTTTAGGTTTACTTTTTCGTCCATAGCATCCAGGAAGCCAAGATCCTTCAATACCGGCAGGCCCTGTGCCGCAAAGGCTTCGTTCAGCTCAACGGTCTGAATATCGGCAGCAGACAAGCCCGCCGCTTTCAGTGCCTTTTTAGAGGCTGGCACCGGGCCATAGCCCATGATGGAGGCATCGCAGCCGGCCACACCGGTCGAGAGCACTTTGGCAATCGGCTCCAGCCCCAGCGCCTGGGCACGCTCGTAGCTCATCACGGCCATGGCGGAAGCGCCCACTGAAAGCGCTGACGAAGTGCCCGCCGTCACGGTACCGTTACGCGGATCGAAGACCGGCTTCAGGTTCGCCATGGATTCCAGGCTGGCATCGGCGCGAATCACCTCATCGTTTTTCACTAGCACTTTGAAGCCACGCTGGTCGTGACCTTCGACGCCGATGATCTCATTGTCGAAGCAGCCCTTCTCCATCGCCGCTTGTGCACGTTGATGCGAACGGACACCGAACTTGTCCTGATCTTCGCGGGAAATACCGTGCATTTTACCCAGCAGTTCCGCCGTGAGCCCCATCATCATGGCGGCTTTGGCCGCGTATTTACTCGCCGCCGGATTCACGTCGACGCCGTGAGCCATCGGTACGTGCTCCATGTGCTCAACACCGCCGATCACGTAAAAATCACCCATGCCCGCCTTAATGTTTGCAGCAGCAATATGCAGTGCGGTCATCGAAGAGCCGCAGAGGCGGTTCACCGTTTGGGCAGGCACCGTACGAGGAATACCGGTCATGATCGCCGCGTTGCGAGCGATGTTCATGGACTGCTCTAGTGTCTGATTGACGCACCCCCAGATCACGTCGTCTACTTCCGACGGATCCAGATTAGGGTTTCGGGTAAACAGCGCCTGCATCACGGCAGCGGAGAGGTTTTCGGCACGCACGTTGCGGAAGGCGCCGTTTTTCGCTTTCGCCATGGCGGTACGAACACCGTCAACCACCACGATATCTCTCGGATTCAAACTCATCTTATTTCTCCTGTGGGTGGTGACTTAGGCCTGAGCGTTTGCAGTGGTGCCAGCGTAGAACTGCTCGTTATTCTGTGCCATAGCACGCAGCTTCTCGGTGGGTGCATAAAGCGGCCCCAGCTCTTGTGCTAAACGGTCGGCCAGCGCAACAAACTCGGCTACGCCCAGCGCGTCGATGTAGCGCAGCGCACCGCCACGGAAGGGAGGGAAGCCAATGCCGTAAATCAGCGCCATATCGGCTTCTGCGGGCGTATCGACAATGCCATCTTCCAAGCAACGCACAGTCTCAAGGCACAGCGGCACCATCATGCGAGCAATGATGTCCTCATCCGAAAACTCTTTTTGCTCTTTCACCACTTCTTTTACTAGTGCGTAAGCCTGCTCGTCGCTGACTTTCTTAGGCTTACCCTTCTTATCTTCTTCGTAGGCGTAGAAGCCTTTGTCGTTCTTCTGACCCAGGCGCTTGTTATCGTACATCACTTGAATAGCGGTTTTGCCTTCACGTGCCATACGATCCGGGAAGCCTTCGGCCATCACCTCGTTGGCGTGCACGGCGGTATCCATGCCGACGACATCCAGCAGGTACGCCGGGCCCATGGGCCAGCCAAACTTCTCCATGACTTTATCGACGCGCTGGAAGTCGGCACCCTGCTCGACCAGGAAGCTAAAGCCACCGAAGTAAGGGAAAAGCACACGGTTGACCAGGAACCCAGGGCAGTCATTCACCACGATGGGGGTTTTACCCATGGCCCGGGCATAAGCCACGGTTGCGGCAACGGCGGCGTCCGAGGTTTTCTCGCCACGAATGACTTCCACCAGCGGCATGCGGTGCACGGGGTTGAAGAAGTGCATGCCACAGAAGTTTTCCGGGCGCTTCAGGTTCTTAGCCAGACGGTTAATCGAAATGGTCGACGTGTTGGAAGTTAGAATCGTGTTCTCACTTACCTTGTCTTCTACTTCGGTCAACACGGCGTCTTTGACGTTGGGGTTCTCGACCACCGCTTCTACGACCAAATCGACATTACCGAAATCGCCGTAAGAGAGCGTTGGACGGATGTTAGAGAGTTTTTCGGCCATCTGCTCGGTGGTGAGCTTTTTACGCTCTACCTGTTTAGAGAACAGCTTGCGCGCCTCTTTCAGGCCTAGCTCGATGGCATCGTCCTTGATGTCTTTCATCAGGATCGGCGTACCCTTGCTGGCACTCTGGTAGGCGATACCCCCGCCCATGATGCCAGCACCCAACACGGCGGTTTGCTTGACTGGCTGCGCCTGCTTCTCGTATTTGCTGCCTTTCTTTTTAACGACTTGGTCGTTAATGAACAGACCTACCAAGTTGAAGGCAACGCTGCTCAGCGCCAGCTTGGCAAAGGATTTAGCTTCAATCGCCTGGGCGCGGGCGCGGGTTTCACCGGCACCTTTTTGAATCACTTTGATCGCTTCAACGGGCGCTGGGTAGTGCGGGCCCGCTTTACCGGCCACATAGCCTTTGGCTGTTTCAAACGCCATCATCTGCTCAATGGCATTGAGCTTCAGCGGGGATGTTTTTTCTTCCCGACGGGCTTGATAATCCAGCTCGCCTGCATTGGCGCGGTCAAGAATATCCAGCGCCGCCTCTTCCAACAGCTCATGGGCAACAGCCGCATCTACCGCGCCCACTTTTAAAGCGGCATCTGCGCGATTTTCAGTGCCACCCGCAATCCACTCAACAGCGTTATCGGCACCAATCAGGCGCGGCAGGCGCACGCAGCCACCCCAACCCGGCAGAATGCCCAGCTTGGTTTCTGGCAGGCCAATTTTGGCCTTCTCGCTCATCACGCGGAAATCGGTGGTCAGCAGCACTTCGCAACCGCCGCCCAGCGCCAACCCGTTGATCGCCGTCACGGTGGGGAAAGGCAGGTCCTCAATCGCATTGAAGATGTCGTGAACCTTGAGGTTCATCTCCACCAGATACTCTTCGCCCTTGTCGAACAGGCTGTGAAATTCGGTGATGTCGGCGCCGACGATAAAGGCGTCTTTGCCACTGCGTATCATCAGCCCTTTCAAACCACTTTCGGCCTGAATCGCTTTTACCGCATTGCCCAGCTCTGCCATAACGGCGCTGGATAGCTTATTGACGGACTCATCTTTCAAATCGAAAGTGAGCATTGCGATGTCATTGCCACCCAGGGTGTCACGACGCTCCACCGTGATGGCATTGCCTTGATAGATCATGCGCGCTCTCTCCACAAGTTCGGGCTGGCACGCCGTTGACGAGCCTGCCACGCATTTCATACGGTCGTTTGATTGCCTTAGCTTGGTTGAGTTACGCCAGTACGTCAAGCCCTGACTTTTGGCTAATCCGCTTGCTTGATAGACACCTTTCTAAATGCACACATTTCTTACGCTTTTTTAGCGCATAATGGCGTATCACATCGACTTTACCCGCTATCCCAACGATCATATACGTTTCATTGACGAGTTTTTAACGCTATGGGGACACTCTTAACTCCCGCCCGCATGGAAGCACTGCAAGGGCGCGTCGAAAGGATCGTAGAGCGCCTAAAGCCCTGGAGTTGGCTCTGGCCGCCCATGGCGTTTGCGGCCGGATTAGGCAGCTTTTTCCTCGTTGATCGCCAACAGTGGCTGGGGGCTGTTCTAGCACTGGGGCTGCTGTTTGCTTGGCTACTGCTACTATCCGAAAGTTTGATTGGCCGCTGGCTGGCCCATCACGGTCATCCGACGCTGCCGAAAGGCATTACCGCTTTTATCGCTCAAATGATTCACCAGGAGACGCTGTTTTTTACCTTGCCGTTTATTCTGGTGACCACCGTGTGGAACAGCGGCCAAGCGCTGTTCGCGCTGTTGGTGATTGGTATGGCCGTGTGGTCGATTATCGATCCGCTCTACTACAAGCTCGCTGGGCGCTGGCGCAGTCTCTATTTTATGTTTCATGCCCAGTGTGTGTTCTTGGTACTACTGGTCATTCTGCCCATCATGGTGCACCTCACCACGGGACAGAGCCTACTGTTAGCATTGGTATTAACTGTTTTAGTGGCTCTACCTAGCTTTTGGCATTTATTGAAAAAGCGCTCCCTCGCGCGCTGGCTAGGCTTTTTTGCACTAGCCGTGGTGCTGGCTTATGGGGCATGGCTTGGTCGCGTGTGGGTACCGCCCGCTAGCCTCTGGATGACCAGCACAGCGCTATCCCCAGCGTTTGATACACAGCAGCGCACACCTCAAGGCACCATGGCATTGACGCCTGATGCTATCCGCAGTAATGGGCTGTATGTGTATACCGCTATTCGTGCGCCTCGCGGATTAAGCGAAACTATCTACCATGCGTGGCATCATAACGGTGCAGAAATGGACACTGTGGAGCTTGCGATTAACGGCGGGCGCGAACAAGGCTACCGCGCATGGAGCCACAAGCAGAACTTCCCCGAAGACCCATCGGGGGAGTGGCGGGTCGATATTATGACGGACGGTGGCCAGCGGCTGGGCCTAATTCGGTTTACTGTGTCGGAAGATGCTGACAAGGCAACCGTCGCCGATAGCACCATTCAGCCTAGCGGGCTGAGCGCGCTTAATTTACGTCGTTTTATCCCTGGAAAGAACGGCACTCAAAGCGACTCATCAGAGCCGGAGTAGCAGAACACCTTGCATTCAGCGACGCAGCTTATGACAATTCGTTCACTTACACTTTTCGGCAGTTAGTTACCTATGGCATCAACAATTGGTTTTCGTATTGCTCGTTTGCCCCATCTGTGGCGCTCGATCCTCGATCGCAGGCTGGCACCATTAGGGCTGACCCAAACCCGGTGGGTGACTCTGTACCATCTTTGGAAACTGGGGGAAGGCAATCCTCAGTGTGATTTGGCGCGCGCGATCGGTGTCGAGGCGCCGTCGCTGGTGCGTACTTTAGGACAGTTGGAGGCGCAAGGTCTGGTCGAGCGTCGCGCCTGCGATGACGATCGACGCAGCAAACGGCTCTACCTTACTCCAGCCGCCATACCGCTCCTGGAGCAGATCGATAGTGTGGTACTGGCTGCGCGTCAGGAGATGCTAGCAGGCTTGAGCGAACAGGACCTGGACCAGTTGGATAAGTGGCTTGCGCTGATCGAATCCAACGGTCTGGCGATTCAGACAAGGGATCAAGATAGCCCCACAGCCTAATCATTAGACGTTTCTTTGTTCCACGCCATCTGGCGCTAGCGGTTTGGCAGGTGGGTGGTCTGAAAGGCCGCTCAACGCCTTCTTGAGAGGTTCGATATCCGCCAAATAGCGCGTAAACCGCTCGGCGGTTTGTGATTCCCACCACCATAGCGTCAGCGAATGGGCGTTAGATTCCAATACCAACGCATCCTGGGGCAGACGCTCTAACAGAGTTCGTAAGTGTGTGCTGGCCACATCGGGCAAGGGACGCAGCGGCGCAATGCGCCAGCGCCAACCCGCGTGAAAAGGCTCCAAAGCGTCACTAGCGTTGGAGTCACGTACCAGTACAAAATCAGGCCCAGGCGCCTGTTGCGGGTAGTGCCAGCGATACGCGGGCATCGTGCCTCTAAAATGATGTAGAGGTGGTTTGGCCATTTTGACCGCCACCCCCTGACGCGCTGCGCAGGAGCGCAGCGCCATCTGGCGCTTTTGGCGCGGGCTTGGTTTTAACCACATGACTGGCGCAATCACAAACATCAGAATAAAAACGATGATCAACCATTCCATTGCAACGCTTACCCTCTTTTCGTCAAACTCAACTCGTAATATTTAAAAACTATGACCTAGGTCGTTGTTAAGATTCATTTTCAGACCTAAAGTAAAGGTATCGAACAAGAGCCTTTCTGTGTGCCACATCACCAAGGAGATACGCCATGAGCTATCGCCATATCCTGGTCGCCGTCGACTTAACCAAAGACTCTCACAAAATCCTTGAGCGTGCGGTGGCGATTGCCGAGCGCAACAACGGCGCGAAAATTTCGATCATGCACACTCTGGAACCCTTGGGATTCGCCTACGGCGGCGATATTCCTATGGATCTTACCAGCATCCAGGACCAGCTAGATGAGCATGCCAAGAAGCGCTTAGCGGAGATCGCCGCGCCTCACGTCGAGGCTGCTGACCAGCATGTGGTGGTAGGTATGCCAGACACGGAGATTCACCGCTTTGCCGAAGAGCACGGCGTTGACCTCATCGTGGTCGGCTCCCATGGCCGTCACGGCTTTGCTTTGCTGCTTGGCTCCACCTCTACTGGCGTATTACGCGGCGCTCAGTGCGACGTTTTAGCCGTTCGTGTGGGCAAAAAAGGTGAAAAAAGCGACGAATAGCTTTTTTAACGGTAAAGGCCCCACCCGGGGCCTTTAGCATATAACAGCGCTAGCTATTCGCCATTGGCCATTGCTTCAAGCTCCATCCAACGCTCCATCGCCACTTCCAGTGCCTGCTGAACCTTCTCTAGCGCTTGCAGTTTAGCCGTCACAGCGGTGGCCTCCTGCTGATAAAACGCCGGGTCGCCAATCTCCTGCTCAAGCGTCTCTACGTCCCCCTCTAAGCGTTCAATCTCAGCGGGCAGCGCATCTAGCTCACGCTGTAGTTTGTAAGAGAGCTTAACGGCTTTTTTAGTCGGCTCCGCCGCTGGGGCTGGCGCAGCTTTTTTAACGGCCTCGCTGGTGGGTTCTGTGTGCTGGCGTGCAGCACCTTCCCACGGTGCGGGAGGCAATTTACCCCCCTGACGAATCCAGTCGGTGTAGCCACCCACGTATTCACGCACGCGCCCTTCGCCCTCGAATGCCAGCATGCTGGTGACCACGTTATCCATAAAGGTTCGGTCGTGGGAAACCAGCAGCAGAGTGCCATCAAAATCAAGCAGCAGCTCTTCAAGCAGCTCCAACGTTTCCATGTCTAGGTCGTTGGTGGGCTCATCCAGCACCAGTACGTTAGCAGGCTGAGTAAACAGCTTGGCTAACAGCAGGCGATTGGACTCGCCCCCGGATAGCGCTTTCACTGGCTGACGCACGCGATCTGGGGTGAACAAGAAATCCTGCAGATAGCTCATCACATGGCGGTCTTTACCGCCCACGCTGACGCGATCACTCCCCTGGGCTACGTTGTCATACACCGTTTTTTCCAACTCGAGGCCGGCCCGTAGCTGATCAAAATAGGCCACTTTGAGATTAGTACCTAACTGTACGCTGCCTTCGGTAGGGGCCAGCTCGCCAAGCAATATTTTCAACAGCGTGGTTTTACCGGCACCGTTACGCCCCAAGAAGCCGATGCGGTCGCCACGCATCACTTCCAGGTTCACGTTGCGCAGGATCACCTCATCACCAAAGCGCTGAGTAACGCCTTTGAGCTCGACCACCCGCTTACCGGTGCGCTCGCCACTATCCACCGTGAGACTGGCGGTGCCTTGACGCTCGCGGCGTTGGCTGCGCTCATTGCGCATGGCTTCTAGCGCGCGGACGCGCCCTTCGTTACGGGTACGGCGCGCTTTGATCCCCTGGCGAATCCAGGCCTCTTCCTGAGCGAGCTTTTTATCGAACAATGCATTCTCGCGCGATTCGACCTCCAGCTCGTGCTGTTTGCGCTCTTGATACTCGCTGTAGACACCGGGATAACGCCCGAGCTTCCCGCGATCCAGTTCTAAAATATTCGTCGCGAGTTTCGACAGGAACGCCCGGTCGTGGGTGATCAGCAGCACAGCGCCGTTGAAAGCGAGCAGCTGCTCTTCCAGCCACGCGATGGTGTCCAGGTCTAAATGGTTGGTCGGCTCGTCCAGCAGCAGTAGGTCCGGCTCGGAAACCAGCGCACGGGCCAGCGCCACCCGACGACGCCAGCCGCCGGAAAGCGCGCTCATCTCCGCTTCGGGTGGCAAACCCAGTCGTGTGAGCACGACATCGATACGCTGATGAAACGACCAGCCGTCAATGGCTTCAAGACGCGTTTGCAGCGTCGCCATGCGGTTCATATCCGGGTCTGGGTCGTTGATGAGGTGCTGATATTCAGACAGCAGCTCGCCCGCTTCGGGCAGGCCTTGAGCCACCATATCAAAAATCGTCATGCCCGATGATTCAGGCAACTCCTGGGCCAGCACGCCGATTTTTAAGCCCGGCGCACGCCAAATGGTGCCATCATCCGGCTGAATATCGCCCGCTACGAGCTTTAGTAGCGTGGATTTACCGGTGCCGTTGCGTCCGACCAGCGCCAGTCGCTCGCCTCTTTCAACCGTCAGGTCGGCGCGATCGAGCAGTACTTGGGTGCCGCAAGCGAGTTGCAGCTGTTCGAGTCGTAACAGGGTCACGCAGTGTCCTCCTTCGTCGTGAGGCGCACAGTGTAACGCATGCTTCCGAATTACGATGCCCCCTTGTAGAGCCAAGCGAGACAACGTGCTAACGTCCAGCGTGAAAGAGACAACGCCTACGGCTGTCTTGTGGCACTTACAGGGTGGAAAAACGTGACCGTTACCGTCTCCATGCACTTTGTCAACGAGCTGTTTCGTGGCTTGGCTCCCACCGGGCAAGCGGCCACGCGCTATTTGATGCTGTCTGGCATCTCCCCGTTCTTGCTCGAGGCTCCCAATGGCCGTGTAACGGTGGAACAGTTTGCCCAGCTTTACCGACTTCTGGCGGTGGAGTTCGACGATGAGACGCCCGGCTTTTTCTCTCGGCCACTGCGCTGCGGCACTCTCAAACTGCTGTGCCTCAGCATGCTGGATGCCCCCACGCTGCGTATCGCACTACATCGCTACACCCAGTTTTTTCGTATTGTGCTGGATGACTTTGGCTATTGTTTTTCCGTAGAGGGCAGCCTGGCTCGTATGGCCCTCGAGGAGCACAAACCGCTTCAGGGTAGCCACATTCTGGTGCATGAGCTGATGTTGAAGCTCTTTCACGGCATTGCTTCCTGGCTGATCGCGAGAAAAATCCCGCCCATATTGATGGAGTGCAGCTATCCACAGCCCGCCCATCGAGCTGACTATCTCTATTTTTATCCAGGCAAGGTGACCTTCAATCAGCCGAAAACGGCGGTCTATTTCGATACGGTTTTTCTGGAACATCCCGTCCGGCAACGCAAGCAGCACCTGGGGGCTTTTTTGCAGCGTGCGCCAGCAGACTGGTTTTATGTCTCTTTCGAAGACCGTATCGCCACCCATCGCGTGCGGGAGTACTTGCACCGCCACCAGCTCTCTTCCAGCACCATTCACGACGTGGCCAATGCGCTGCACGTGTCCGTCCGTACCCTGTCGCGCCACTTGCAGGCAGAGGGCACCCACTTTCAGGCGGTAAAGGACGAGTATCGGCGGGACGTGGCCATTCAGGTATTGACCCGAAGCAGGGAACCACTCTCCGCGCTGGCCGAAACCCTCGGCTTCGAGGACCAGGCCTGCTTCAGCCGAGCCTTCAAGCAATGGACCGGCAATTCGCCTGCCGCCTACCGCAAAGCGCAGACAGCAGGCACCACGCTCTGAGCCGCTAGATCTCCGTACGGATACGTTTTTTATCCAGCTTGCCTACGCTGGTCTTGGGTATTTCATCGACGAAACGTATCAATGAAGGCACTCCCCAACGGTTGAGCTTGCCCTGCGCCACGAACTGCTCCATGAAACCCTGAATCGCCTCGACGGTAGGTGGCCGATTGAGGTCGCTGGGCACGACGAGCGCTGCGGGACGCTCCCCCCACTTGTCATCCGCCACGCCGATGACCGCCACTTCAGCGACGCCGGGGCATTGACTGATATAGCTTTCCAGCTCCAGGGAGGACAGCCATTCGCCGCCGGTCTTGATGACGTCCTTGATGCGATCACTAATGGCCAAAAAGCCATGCGCATCCAGCGACCCCACATCTCCGGTGTGTAACCAACCCTCTCGCCATAGCTCTTCGCTACGCGTCTCTTCCTTGTAGTAAGCCTGGGTGAGCCAGGGCGCTTGTACGCGGACTTCCCCCACACTCTGGCCATCATGAGGAAGCGGCTGACCATCCACATCGACCACCTGCAGCCGCACGAACGGCACCGGAAGACCGGCCTTACAGCGCCAGGGAAGCTGGCTTTCGAAGTCAGCCTCCGCAACCTCCTTCGGCAAGATATCGGCAGTGAGCAGAGGACACGTTTCCGACATGCCATAAGCGCTGCGGGTGTCGATCCCAAGCGCCCAGGCACGGCTTGCCAACGCCTGGGTCAAGGCGCTACCTCCGACCAGCACTTTCCAGCCAGTCAAATCGACTTTTTTCGTCGCGATGGCCTCCGCGCTCACCACCATGTTGAGCAGTGTCGGTACGCAGTGAGAAAAATCGACCTTTTCACTGACCAGCAGCTTCACCAGCATCTCCGGCTCGTATTTGCCCGGGTACACTTGCGTCGCGCCCAGCAGCGTGGCGGTGTAAGGGACGCCCCAGGCATGCACGTGAAACATCGGCGTAATGGGCATATACACCTTGTCTCGGTTCAACAGCTCGAAGCCAGGCGCCTGGAACGTGCTGGCCTCGCCCAGCGTGTGCAACACCAGCTGACGATGAGTGAAGAACACCCCTTTCGGGTTGCCGGTCGTGCCGGTCGTGTAGAACAGCGTGGCCACGCCATTTTCATCGAACGTGGGGAAATCATAATGGCTGGGCTGGTCAGCCAGCAGGGCCTCGTACTCCCCCACCAGTGGCAGCGACGTCGAGACGTCACGGCGCTCTTCCTGACAAAGCACGTAGCCACGAATATCGGGAAGTTGCTGCGCCAGCGGCTCCAGCAGAGGCACGAAGTCCTCATGCACCAGCACGAAGACGTCTTCCGCATGCTGCATGGTGTAGAGAATCTGTTCGGGTGCCAGGCGGACGTTCACCGTGTGCAGCACCGCACCTATCATGGGAATGGCGAAGAAGCATTCCAGATAGCGGTGGCTGTCCCAATCCATCACCGCCACCACATCTCCTGCCTGCACTCCCTGCACCGTCAACAGATGAGCCAGTTGATGGACCCGCTCTTGAAAACGATGGTAGTCGTGACGGCCTTGATCGCGGTACACGATCTGATTATTGCCCGCCATGCGAATGCCAGACTCCAACAGATCCTTGATCAGCATGGGAGGGTTGGTGGCGGAGGATGTCGAAGGAAGCAGTTTTGGCGTTATCGTCGGCATAAAACGTACCTTTGATTGTTGTTGGATGTCTGGGGCAACTTAACGCTCGATCAGTAGCGCGATACCTTGCCCGCCACCAATGCACAGCGTAATCAGTCCAAAGCGCCCCTGAATGCGCTCCAGCTCATGCAACGCTTTAAGGATCAAAATAGCGCCGGTGGCCCCCACCGGATGCCCAAGAGCGACCGCACCGCCATTGGGGTTGAGCTTTTCCAGCGGAAAATCGAGCGCGCTGGCCACCGCCATGGCCTGGGCGGCAAAGGCTTCATTGGATTCGATCACATCGATATCGTGGATGGTCAATCCAGCCTGCTGCAAGCAACGCTTGACGGCTGGAATGGGGCCCAACCCCATCAGCGATGGTTCCACGCCCGCTGTGGTGGCCACCCGCAACCGCGCACGCACGGTGAGCCCGCGCTCCCGGGTCTCTTCAGCATGGGCCAGTACGAGGGTAGCGGCGCCATCGTTGATCCCTGAAGCATTGCCTGCGGTCACGACCCCTTCACGCTTGAAAGCCGGTTTCAGCCGAGCCAGGTCACTGAGCACCACTTCTTCCCGGACATGCTCATCACGGGCAAAGGTCAGCGTCTGCTTGCCCCGGGTCACCTCTACCGGCACGATCTGCTCATCGAAGCGGCCTTCCGATAGTGCCCGCGCTGCTTTTTGATGGCTCTCGAGGGCGAATTGATCCAACTGCTCGCGGCTGAAACCGTGCTGCTGCGCGATATTTTCAGCGGTGATCCCCATGTGACCACTGCCGAACGGGTCACTCAACACGCCAAGCGTCAAATCCTCGATGCGGGTATCCCCCATGCGAATACCGTGGCGCGCCTGCGGGGCCAACACGTAGGCTCCGCGAGACATGCTTTCGGCACCGCCCGCCAAAGCGAGGCGACTGTCGCCCAGGACAATCTGCTGAGCCGCAGACACCACCGCCTGGACGCCAGAGCCGCACAGGCGATTAACGTTGAAGGCACCGGCCTCTTTGGGAACGCCTGCACTGAGTGCGATGTGGCGGGCCAGATAGGCATCCTGCGGGCCAGTAGTGATGATATGGCCGTAAACCGAATGATCGATGTCGGCGCCCTCCACCCCGGCCCGGCGCAGGGCTTCCACGGCGGTGATGGTGCCTAACTCATGGGGGGCGAAGGCGGATAGCGAACCGCCGAACCCTCCGATGGCGGTGCGCGCGCCCCCTACAATCACCACGCTATCCAACTGCATATAGACTCCTTGTCGACCGTTTTTTGGACCTCTTGCTCAAGAGGCTTTGCCCAGCAGCGAGCGCGCAATCACTTCTTTCATGATCTCGGAGCTGCCGGCATAAATGGTTTGTACCCGAGCATCGAGATAGAAGCGCGAAATGGGGTACTCATGAGTGTAGCCATAGCCACCAAACAGCTGCAGACAGCGATCCACCGCATGACACTGCAGTTCGCTCAGCTGTAATTTAAGAATCGCCGCCTCGGTGCTGCTCATGCTGCCTTGCCGATACCGCTCCATGCACTGCTCGAAGTACGCCCGGGCCATGTCAAGCTGGGCTTTGAGCTGCGCCAGAGTAAAGCGAGTGTTTTGAAAATCGGCAATCCGCTGGCCGAAGGCTTCCCGCTGGGTGACGTATTCGAGGGTTAGCGCTAGCGCCCCTTCTATCGCCCCCAGGGCCTGGGCGCCCACCCCCAAACGCTCACGAGGCAGCTCTTGCATGAGGTAACGAAACCCTTCGCCCTCGTTGCCCAATAGCGCGTCTGCGGGCAACTTCAACTGATCAAAGGCCAGCTCCGCAGTGTCGCTGGCATGCTGGCCAATTTTCTTGATCGGTTTACCTCGGGAAAAGCCGGGCAGCGACGTTTCCACTAAAAATAGCGAGACCCCTTTGGCGCCGGCACAGGGATCGGTTTTCGCGCACACGATCACCAGATCGGCCACCTGACCATTGGTGATGAACAGCTTGCCACCGTTGAGCAACCAGCCATCCTCTACCCGCGTGGCGCGGGTTTTCATCGCAGCCAAATCACTCCCGGCGTGGGGTTCGCTCATGGCAATGGCCCCCAGGCTCTCCCCCAAGGCCATGCGCGGCAGCCACTTTTCCTTCTGCTCAGGTGTCCCCAGCTTCTGGACATACGGCATGACAATATTGGCGTGGATGTTGTAAGCACTGGCGAGGCCACCAAAGCCCTGACGAGACATCTCTTCGAGCACCCTTTGCGTGATGGCGATATCGGCCTCTGAGCCACCGTACGCTTCTGCCAGGTCAATACCCAACAGCCCTGCCGCCCCCAGCGCCAGCCACAGGGAGCGTGGTATTTCCCCCGCCTCCTCCCACTGCTGGTAAAAAGGCGCTACTTCCTGTGCTAAACAGCGGGTAATCATGGGCTGAAAGAGCCCCAGCTCCTGGTCGTCCATCATGACTCTCCTAGCGCCTGGCGCAGATGGCGCTTGAGAATTTTACCTGCCGTGCTCTTGGGCAGTGCGTCGGTAAACATCACCCGCTTGGGTACCTTGTAAGGGGCGATCAGGTCCTTGGCGTGTCGAATCAGCTCCGCTTCACTGGCGCTTTGCCCCTCCTTGAGCACCACCACCGCGGTAATCGCCTCGATCCATTTGTCATCGGGTAGCCCCACGACCGCCACCTCTGAAACCGCCATGTGCTTGAACAGCACCTCTTCCACTTCTCGACTGGCGACCAGCACACCGCCGGTATTGATCACGTCCTTGATACGGTCGACGATGTACAAATAGCCCGCTTCATCGACATACCCCACGTCTCCAGAGTGGAACCAGCCTCCCTGAAATGCCTCCGCGGTCATCTCAGGTTTGTCCCAGTAGCCCAGCATGAGCTGCGGAGAACGATGGACAACTTCCCCATGCTCTCCAGGCGGAACATCGTTGCCCTCCAGATCGACGATGCGCGTTTCGACCGTGAGAATCGGTCGTCCAGCAGAGGCCGGCCGTTCGGCATGCTCTTCTGGTCGCAAAACAGTCGCCAGGGGCGCTATTTCGCTCTGTCCGTAGCAGTTGTACAGGCCGACACCATGAAAGCGCTGCTGCATCTCTTCGAGTACCGGCACCGGCATGATGGAGGCCCCGTAATAGGCTTTTCTGAGGCTCGAGAGATCATACTGATCAAAGTGAGGGTGCCGTAACAGACTGATCCACACGGTAGGAGGAGCAAAAAAAGAGCTGATCTGGTGCTGTGAAATGGCAGCCAGGCAGCTTTCCGGCAGGGGGGCTTCCAGCAGAATGACGGGCGCTCCCAGCAGTAGCGCAGGCATCAGAAACACGTGCATTTGCGCCGAGTGGTACAAGGGCAGCGCTGCCAGCACGACGTCATCTGCCTGGATATCCAACTCCACCATGCACGCCATGTATTCGGCCATGAGCGCTTGATGGCTCATGATGGCAGCCTTGGGCGCTGCCGTGGTACCAGAGGTATATAGCAACTGGGCAACGCTGGCCCCCTCCAGCGCAACGTCTGGCTCATGGGCAGCATGAGCCTGAGAAGCATGGAGCCCGTGGGTACACGCCAGTACGTCGAAGGCGTCTTCTTGAAGCGATGCCCCCTCCGCCTGCAGGGTACCGTTGACGACCAGCGACAGCCCCGCGACGGCAGCGCGAACCTTGTCACCTAGCACCGTGTCACTCAGTACCCCTTTTGCGCCCGACTGCTCCAGAATGTAGCGAAGCTCGTCACTGCTCAGCGCAAAATTGACAGGGACGTGAATCAGGCCCGCCTTGCTACAGGCCAGCCACGCGATCACATAGGCATCCGAGTTTTTACCGTATACCGCCAAGCGATCGCCCGGCGCCAGCCCTGCTTCCAGCAGCGCATTTGCCACCTGGTTGGCCGCGTTATTGAGCGCTTGATAACTCCACGTACGCTCGCCGAACGTCAAGGCCCGCTTCTGGGCATGCTTGCGCGCGCTGCGGTTAAGCGCAGCGCCAATCGTATTGCGATGAATGTTATCTACAGACGTCATGGCTGTTTAACCCTTTACGAGTGGGCAGACACTTTCAGACAGTGGCCGGAACGCTTCCTCGGCAGGAATGGTGCGGACCACCCGGAACAAGTCGTCTTCATCTACTGACTTTGCTGGGGTTTTGACTTCCACGAGGTACATGTCGTGGACCATACGGCCGTCTTCGCGGATATAGCCGTTCTGGGCAAAGATATCGTTGATAGGCGTGTCGGCCATCTGCTGACGCACCGTCTGGGTATCGTCTGTCCCGGTGGCAGCGATGGCGTCCAGGTAGTGGCGAGTGCTGGAGTAGAGGCCAGCATGCACCATGGTAGGCATGCTGCCCGTACGCTCCCGGAAGCGTTCTGCCCAGGCGCGGGTTTCCTCGTTCAAGTCGTAATACCAGGCTTTGGTGAACTGCAGCCCTTGGGCATTTTCCAGCCCGATACTGCGCACATCGGTACTAAACAGCACCATCCCCGCCAGGATTTGCCCGGCCTGGGTAATACCAAACTCCCCCGCCGTCTGAACCGCGTTGATGGTGTCCCCGCCCGCGTTATTCAACGCAATGACGTCAGCACCGGAGGCCTGCGCCTGTAACATGAACGATGAAAAGTCGTTATTGGGGAATGGATGACGCGCACGCCCTACGATGGTGCCACCATTTTCAGTGACCACGCGCTCGACGTCTGCTTCCAACGCATGACCAAAAGAGTAATCGGCACTCAACAAGTACCAGTTTTTGTAGCCTTCTTCGGTAATGGCTTTAGCGGTGCCGTTCGACATTGCCCAGGTGTCATACACCCAGTGAATATGATGCGTAGAGCAGTGTTCGTTGGTCACGCCGGAGGAGACGGCACCATTCACCAGCCCCAGCTTGTCGGCCTCCTGCAGCAGACTGACGGCCGCCAACGTGACCGATGATGCCACCAGGCCCGTGACCATATCGACGTTGCGCTCATCGATCCATTCACGCACCACGCTGGAGCCCACGTCAGGGCTGTTACGATCATCGGCACTGAACACCACGATATCCGCACCGTTGACACTGCCACCAACATCCTCAATCGCCATCTGAATGGCATCGAGCCCCAGAGGACCGATAGGATCGCGGTACACACCTGACATATCGGCCAGATAGCCAATGCGGATTTCGTTATCAGAAATCCCTTCATGGGCGGCGACAAACGGAACGAAGCCTGCAGCAACCACCGCAGAGGCTAACGCAGACAGGGTGAAACGACGTGATAACGGCATGAGGGTACCTCGCTATTGTTGTTATTGAGGTGAAAATCACAACGCTGGTGTTGCGCCTTCACTCATTGAATCACGAGCATGGCGGTGACTCATTTTCATGGTAAGAGCAAACAGGCCTGCACTGTTTACCTATTGAGCCAGTTTTTTTGCAATTCGTGCCATTTGCAGTGTGATCCTTGCCACGTTCATGGCGGCTTGCGTTGGCGAGCCAAGCGGCACCAGCGTTACAATGGGGCCACTGGCCCATAGGAGAGATGACCACCTTGGCGACTCAGCAAGCACACAACGCGTTACCTGAAGCGCTACAGTTTCGCCCCAGCACACCGCTGGTCGATATTGGCGCCAACCTGACCCATGAGAGCTTTCAGCGCGACTTGAGCGACGTGATTGCCAGGGCCCGAGCTGCCAACGTGACCACAATGATCGTGACCGGCACCGATGTCGCCCACGCTAAGCAGGCCTTGCAGATGGCGCAGCAGTACGCGGGGATCTACGCAACGGCGGGCGTTCATCCCCATGATGCCAGTGGGTGGAACGACACGGTCGCCCAAGAAATGCGGCAGCTTTACCGTATGCCGAAGGTCGTGGCGGTTGGCGAGTGCGGGTTAGATTTTAATCGCAACTTTTCAACCCCAGAGCAGCAGGAGCGTGCGTTCGAGGCGCAGTTGGCTCTGTCAGCAGAAAGCGGCCTGCCGCTGTTTTTGCATGAGCGGGATGCTGGCAAGCGAATGCAAGACATACTGCGCAGTTGGCGAAATGATATTAGCCAAGCGGTTATACACTGCTTTACGGCAGACCAAGAGACGCTGCATGGCTATCTTGATTTAGATCTGCACATTGGTTTGACAGGCTGGATATGCGATGAGCGCAGAGGCCATCACCTGCGCGACATGGTGCGCGATATACCGCTAGACCGCCTGATGGTGGAAACCGACTGCCCTTACCTACTGCCCCGCAATTTGCCTGCTAAATTGAAGGGACGCCGCCACGAACCAGCGCTACTGCCCTGGATTGTTAAAGAAATAGCCCGCTGGCATGACGTGAGTGATACCGAGCTTGGCGTGGCGACCACTCGCACCGCCCAGCGTTTTTTCCGAATTGAAGCGGACGCTTAAAAGGAGCAACTGCGTGGCTGACTATCCTGGATTTATTGCCATTGAAATAGGCGAAGATAATGGCTTGCCGCTCTCTATTGCGTGGTCGTTACCCGACGGACGAATCAAACAAACGCTGATCCAGCCGGACGACAGCTGGATCACCGAAGATAGCAATGTGATGGGCGCTTACAGCATTGAGGAGTTAGAGAGCCTAGGCGTCAGCCCTCTAGATGTGATTCGTGAATTAGAGAACGACCACTTCTCTGCCACGCTATACACCAGCGATAACGGCGAAGATGAGGCCGCGCTGGCGCGTTTGTTTGACACCTACGGCCTGGACCCTTTTGTAGAGCTGGCACCCGCAGGGGTACTTTACGATCAGATCAGCTCTAGTGAATGGCACCGCCTACGTAGCGAGATGTTTAACGACTTGGGCTTAGAGCCAATGCGTCCAGAGCACGAAGTTAAGGTGATGCTCACGTTGCACCAACAGCTTAATGAAAAAGATTAAGCGCTAACTTCAGTGGCTGCTAGCAGCGCTCTGCCTGCGGCTATTGCCTGTTCCAACGTATCGCCCTGCTGATAGTAGCGCGCCAAGGCTAAGTAAAACGCATTGGCGCGTTGCGGCAACCCTTCTGCTAAATAGCGCTGCGCCCGGGCAGCGACTCTCTGCGCAAAGGCATCTCGATCTACCTCTACTTCGCCCCCTAGGTTATCCACGCTCACGTGGAAGGTACGCCCGCAGGCCTGGGTGAATAGCTGTTCCAGCGCCTGAGGAGCAATTTCAGCATTTTCGAATGCTTGCTGCTCTTGGCCGTTACGGCCATCGGGCAAGTACCAATAGCCATAATCTTCTAACAGTCGCCTTTCTTTGCCCGCAATACACCAATGGCTGATTTCATGTAGCGCACTGGCAAAGTAACCACGCGCAAAAATGACCTGATGATAAGGCGTTTGATCGGTGGCTGGTCGATACAGCGGCTCATCGCCTCCTTTTATCAAACGCGTCTGGTAATGCGCCGCAAAGACGCCATCAAACAGCGCCATAATATCGCCCAGGGTCCAACGCTCTTGCTCTTCAATCACCATATTGCCACTTTTCCCATGCATTTCGCGCAGTATACCCGCTGTGGCTTAGCCAGCTAAAGAGGAGACAGCAAAGCGCAGCGACTCCTGCTACTCTATCGGCCTTTCTTAGGTCTCTTGGCTAAAGGGGAGCCATACCTTGGGCGGCTTTACTAGCGATATCAAATCCATCTATTGGCCAGAAACTCGCACACTTGTTGCGCTGGCCTTGCCTATTTGCGGCGCTCAGCTAGCCCAGGCGGGCATGAGCGTTGTCGATGTCATGATGACAGGTAGACACAACGCAACGGACTTAGCCGCCGTATCAGTGGGCTCAAGCTTATGGATGCCGCTGATGCTGTTTATGACCGGCACGCTGATGGGGCTAACGCCGATCGTGGCGCACTTATTAGGCGGCCAGCGCAATAACGATATACGCCCAGCCGTACATCAAGCCCTTTGGGTGGCGTTGGCATTAGGCATCACTGCCGCAGGTTTATTATGGGTCGCCGTTACACCTATTTTTGAACTGATGAACGTTCCTCCTGGTGTTGCACAGGAGTCGGCGGCTTATCTAAGCGCCGTTGCTTTTGGAATGCCTGGGATCGCGCTTTTTCAAGCGTTACGCGCCTTTTCAGATGGCATGAATCATACTCGCCCTGCTCTCTGGATCAGCCTTGTGGGCCTTGCCGTTAACATCCCCTTTAACTATTTGCTCATTTACGGTGGTGATGGCCTAGCCAATCTATTGGGTACTGGCATCCCTAATAGCTTGCAACAGCTACCGGCGCTGGGGGCTTTTGGCTGCGGTATTGCCACCGCTATTTCGATGTGGACAATGGCCATCGCGATGGCGCTTTATACAAGGCGCGGAAACACCTACCGCAGCGTTTCACTTTGGGAGCAGCTTACGCCGCCACAATGGGCGGGCATTCGTGAACTTGTGGTGGTGGGTGTGCCTATCGGCGTCGCGATTTTTGTTGAAGTCACTCTATTTACTCTGATCGCGCTTTTTATAGCCAGCTTTGGAGAAGTTACTGTAGGTGCGCACCAAATCGCCCTCAGTTACACCACCATTCTGTTTATGCTGCCCATGTCGTTAAGCATGGCGTTGACCGTTCGAGTAGGTAATACGCTGGGCCAGCGACGCTTAGCCATGGCACGTAAAGTTGCCTGGAATGGCATTACGATTAGCGTCATCGTTGCGGCGATCAATAGCACGCTATTGTGGTTTACGGCCCCAACAGTGATTTCGCTATACACATCCAATACTGAGATCCAGGCATTAGCATTAACTATTATCGCGCTAGCGGTTATTTTTCAGCTGTCGGATTCTCTGCAGGTGAATTTGGCAGGGGCACTACGCGGCTATAAAGACACGCGCATCGTCATGGTCATCACCGTGCTCTCTTATTGGATTGTGGGCTTAGGGGGCGGACACTGGTTAGGAGCCTATGGCTTGGGAGGTGTGTCTGAACCAATGGGTGTACACGGTTACTGGATTGGGCTGATTGCTGGTCTCAGCACAGCCGCTATATTGCTGGCTTGGCGATTAAAAACGATCAGCCAACAGGAGTCCCCAAGCAACGTTACGGCAAGTGGCTAGCCGCTTCGGCGAGCCTATTTCTGGAGGGATGTGGTGACAACAGCGCCGACCAAGCCTGGCGCAGCAGTCTGAACAGTGGCTGACCCACGTCAATCAATTAATTGACGTTCACCCTATTTCCTCCCCTGAGGCTATTACGGCCTATCAAACTTCGTGGTTCTCTATGAGTGAGTAACCCTGAGGCACCTTGGCTACAATTTCAGAATGCTTTGGAGGAGCGCCAGCAACTAAAAGCGGCATTTTCTGCCTGTGATGTCGATTAAAAATCATGTTTACGCTTAACCTCGCGCTCAAGCTGTGCTATTGGTGAAGGTAGCGGCAGGCGGTGTTCACTGTCTGCCAATGTCGTGACCACGCAGTACAAGGAGGGACACCATGGGCTCACCCCTGTCAACTCGCTCTGCCCAGGTCATCGACCTGGAAACCGTGCGTCAGCGTCAGCAGGCGCGAAAGTGTTTAGTTCGTTTAGCACCAGAGCTAGATGGCTTGGAGATGGTCTACCAGCTCGCTGCGAGTCCCGACACCTACTACGGCCTGCCCATTCTTGCCTGGGGGCTTAGGGAAGATGGCAACGTTGTGGGGCTTGTTCCTTGGATGGAGTCGCTGGCGGCCTGCCATGAGCTGGATAGCCATGAAAGTGGTTTCTTCGTCGGCTACCGAGACCCTGAAACCGACGAAATTTTCGAGCTTCCCCCTGACCATAAGTACGATGAGCTAAACGCCGCTGCCAGCTATTTTGAGTATGAGGCTTCTAGCGAAATTACGCTGATTCAACAGCTTCCTGATACTTTGGGCACACATGCACTCTGCATGAACCACCCTAATGCGCCATGGCACATGAAGCCTGTGTACGGATGGCGGCTGTATAGTGATGGCAGCATAGAAGCGATGGTGGCAGACGAGCAAAAAGCCACCATGACCCCCATTTTACTGGGCGACAAGTGCTTGTACGACGCGCATTCTCGGCATCAAACCGTCTATTTCTTCCAACGCCATATTGCTAATCGCATTCTGGAAGAGGATCCAGCCACGCTTGAGGCACTCGCCATGATGGTAGTGCCGAGTAGTGATCACGCTTAGCGATAATAGGCAAGGCGCTACACCCTTAGTCGTTGAGCGCCTTGCTTTGGCTCCACAAGATCACGCTAAGCGGATAAAGTAGACGTACTGATCGTCTGCGATATTTTTATCTATCAGCTCGTGCCCTAAAAATTGACAAAATTTTGGCACATCGCGCGTAGTCGCAGGGTCGGTTGCCACGACCTTCAATACTTGGCCTGCTGTCATATCACGGACTTTATTATGCATCAGCATAATAGGCTCAGGGCAATACAGCCCGGTGGTATCTAGTTCAGCGTCAAACGCGTTGTGGTCATCGGTATTATCAGTCATCGACTCTCTCGGTTAGGAAACAGACACTATGATAAAAATCATCATTGAACGGCGCATTATGCCCGGTTTAGAGGACGAATATGAACAAGCAGCGCGCGAAGCAATGCGTGTGTCACTGGGCGTTAGAGGCTTCGTTGGTGGTGAAACCTTGGTTGAGCTTGGCCACACAGACCGCCGTTTAATGATTACCAAATGGCGCGACTTGCGCGCTTGGAAAGAGTGGCACGCCAGTGAAGAGCGCGCCATGGCAATGCAGCGTATTTTACCGCTACTTACCGAAGACGAAACCATCCGCATTTATGAGCCAGGCTACTAGCCCAGCGGCGGATACCTGCCAGGTTAGTGAGCCAGCCTAACGTATACCGTCACCTCTTCCCGATCATGGTAGAGGTGGCGACAACGAATAGTGGCCCCTACGCCCGCTGTCGCTAACGCTTCTTCTAGCGTTGTCAAACAGCGAGTTACTTCATCCCAGCGCTTTTTCATCGGCAGCTTGAGGTTAAAAATGGCCTCCCGGCACCACTTGCGCGTCAGCCAGCGCTCAACCATGGCCAAGACCCGTACTGGCTTGTCGACGATGTCACACACCAGCCAGTCCAAACGCTGGGGCGGCTCCCAGGTAAAGCCATCTTCACGTAGGTGATCGATCTGCCCGGTGGCCATGAGCTGTTTGTCCATTGGGCCGTTATCGATGGCATAGACATACATACCACGCTGCACAAGCTGCCATGTCCAGCCACCTGGCGCTGCGCCTAAATCAGCCGCCTGCATATGCGTAGCTAGGCGCTCGTCCCACTCTCCTCGGGGGATAAACTCGTGCCAGGCTTCTTCGAGCTTCAACGTTGAACGGCTAGGTGCTCTGGATGGAAAACGCAGGCGACGAATTCCGTTAATTAACTCACTGCGGTTATCGGGAAAGCTCATGCCTAGCTGCACACGATCACCGTCTGTCCAAAAAATATGCAAGCGGCGAGCCCCCGCCTTACCCCGTAATGCACCACGCTTTTTCAACATACTCTGAAGAGGTTTTGTCAGCGCTTTAATTAATCCGGCTAGCGCTTTGCCATCATTAGTATCCGGCGTTTCGTGCCAAATTTCTTCAAAGCTCCAGCGGCTTGCTTTGACCTGATCTAAAATCGCCGTAAGCCGATCATCCCGAGACAGGGTCAACGCGGGCAGCGCTGCTAAACTTTGCCTCGCAAATATGAGCCGTTTAAAGGCTGCCTGACGGTGTAAATCATTTATCGCCTCGCCATCATGGCGCGTTAAACTTACCCAGCCTTCACCTTGCATCGGCTCACAGGGAACCCCCTGTTGCTTCGCATGGTGCTGCATCTCTGCCAACGCATCGTGTTCAAAACCTGGCCGGCAGTAAACAAGCCATGACGTGGGTACCGTGTCACTCACCTTTCACCTCTAACATAATCTGCAACCCATAAACGCGATATAACAGCTTGCTCGCGTAGCGGCCTGCATCATAGCACTTTATGCGCACCTCACTCTAAGCGCGTCGTCTTTTCGTTCGAAGTGTCGTACACTACTAGCTTGATATCTCGACAGTCCTTTCTTTATGGAGAGGGCTTTTTTTATGTCATTCAATACCATTTGTATAACGACGCAACCAGCCTTTTGCTACTGCGTTTGCCAAGGAGAGCATCATGGGGCAGCGACCTCCCCTTATAATCAATCGACTTGATGCAGACCGCTTGCAGCGCCTGATTGATGCAGCGACTGAAAAGGATCAAATGGTGGCCGAGCTGTTACAAGATGAGCTTAGTCACGGGGAAATAGTCAATCCCGAAGAGATTCCTGATAACGTTGTGAGCATGAATAGCCAAATTCAGTTTACCGATCTCACCCGTAATCAGCAGATGGTACGTACACTGGTTTACCCGCACTCTCTCGGTAACACCGAAGATGCCATCTCCATTATGGCCCCCATCGGTGCTAGTCTTTTAGGTGTGAAGGTAGGCGATACTATCGATTGGCCACTGCCTAACCAACAGGCAACCCGTTTACGGGTAGACGCCATTCTATGGCAGCCTGAACGCGAGAAACAGTACCACCGCTAATCGTTTAGTAACCTATTTAGCCGCCCCTAACGGGCGGCTTTTTATTGCCGATCCCCCCGGACGGAGCATGCCCACAGCAAAAAGCCCCGAACATACTGTGTTCGGGGATTTTCTTCGGCGCAACAAAAAACCCAGCCGTTTGGCTGGGTTTTTTGCGGTATAGGTGCCTGACGATGACCTACTCTCGCATGGGGAGACCCCA
>NZ_FODB01000055.1 GCF_900110265.1 Vreelandella aquamarina
CTTGCGAAAAACTCGACTGCCGCATCCTTGAGTTCGATGGTGAAGAAGACCATGTTCACCTGCTCGTGGAATATCCGCCGAGGCTGTCGATCAGTGTGCTGGTCAACAATTTGAAATCCACGTCGTCCCGACGGGTGCGGTTCTTGAATGCCCATATTCCGCGCCTCAGCAAGAGCGCCGTGCTGTGGTCGAGATCGTATTTCGCTTGTAGCGCAGGCGGAGCCACTATCGAGACGCTCAAGGCTTATGTGCAGGGACAGAAGACACCAGAATAGGGCCGCTTGTGCGGCCCCCGCTTACCTCCCCGCCCGAGTGGGCGAGGGTTCACGCGGGTTTTTGCTGACGTTTTCCACAAGTAGGCGCCCTCCTCCTCTTATCTACGCCCCTTAACAGGCTCGCGAGGAGGGTTTGAGTCACCCTGCATACCGTCATGTTATGAGCAACAATGACAACAAAGGTGATCTTATGTTTGCGAAATACTCCGTTGCCCTGGCTACCAGCGCGACACTGAGCATAGGGCTTTCCGCGCAACCTGCTAGCGCCGACACGTTCGTACACTTATTTGAGTGGCAGTGGGAGGATGTTGCCCAGGAGTGCGAAAATTGGCTAGGCCCAAAAGGATTTAAAGCCGTACAGGTCTCGCCCCCACAAGAGCACATTCAGGGTGATGCTTGGTGGACTCGCTACCAACCGGTCAGCTATCAGCTGGAAAGCCGCAGCGGCTCCAGCGAAGCATTTGCTGATATGGTGCAGCGCTGTAACGCAGCGGGGGTCGATGTTTATGCGGATGCGGTGATTAACCATGTTGCCCACGGCAAGGGCCAGGGCATTGCAGGCTCCTCTTATGACAGTGAAGCACTGAGCTATCCCCATTATCAACGCGACGACTTCCACGAACCCTGCGGCATCGAACAGAGCGACTATACGCAAAATGCCGAAAGCGTTCGACAATGTCAGCTAGTTGGCTTGCCCGATCTGAACACGAGCGACCCCACCGTGCAGAGCCATATTGCGGATTACTTGGATACCTTGGCAGCACTGGGTGTGAGAGGTATTCGGGTCGATGCAGCCAAGCATATGGCCCCCAGCGATATTGCGGCTATTCTGGCGCAGGTAGATGCGCCGCTTTATGCCTTTCAGGAAGTGATTGACCTAGGGGGCGAAGCGATCAGTGCCACGGAGTATCAAGGCACGGCGGATATCACCGAGTTTCGCTACGGCGCGTCTCTTGGTGATATTTTCAACAATCAAGCCCTTGCCAACCTTCAGCAGTTTGGCGAATCGCCTGCCCTGCTGCCGAGCGAACAAGCCGTCGTGTTTACCGACAACCACGATAACCAGCGTGGCCACGGTGCGGGCGGCAGCAATATTTTGACGCATCGAGATGACGCGCTTTATCGCTTAGCCAACGTGTTCATGCTGGCATGGCCGTATGGATACCCGAAAGTCATGTCGAGCTACGCTTTTTCTAATAGCGACCAAGGCCCACCGCAAGCCCCCGTCTATCAGCAGGGCGAGGCCCAATGTGGGGAAACCTGGGTATGCGAACACCGCTGGCCCGAGATTGCCAATATGGTCGCGTTTCGCCAACAAGCCGACGGCGCAGAGGTCACCCACTGGTGGGATAATGGCCATCATCAAATCGCCTTCAGCCGCGAAGCCCAGGGCTTTATTGCGATTAACCGGGAGCAGCAAGCGCTCACCCACACTTTTCAAACCGATATGGCAGATGGCCGCTATCAAAACGTGACGGCTGAAGAGCAATGTATCACGGTGGAGAATGGTCAGCTCACGCTGAATATCCCCGCCATGTCTGCGGCGGCTCTGCACGTCGGTGCTCCTTGCCCAGCCTCATAACTTAGTCATATAGCGGGCTCTGCCAGCAGAGCCCTTCAAGGAGACGCTATGGCCCGACTGGCAAACCTGACCATGCAGTTAAATCACCTTAGCAACAGAGGTAGTTGCGGCTGCCCGCACTTGGCTAAACGCCGCGCTAGCCGTTTAGCCAAGTGCGGGCAAACTCATCGGCGGGCAGCGGTCTTCCAAACCAGTAGCCCTGGGCCTGATTGCAGCCCATCTCAGCCAGCAGCGCCGCTTGCTCGGCACTTTCAACCCCTTCGGCGAGGGTTTTCATTTCTAATGTGTTCGCCATGGCAATAATCGTTTGCACAATCGCCCGGTCGTGATGGTTATCGAGCATATCGCGCACGAAGGAGATATCGATTTTCAGCGCGTCGGCGGCAAAGCGGCGCAGATACGAGAGCGATGAGTAGCCGGTGCCAAAATCATCGATAAACAGTGCGTACCCAGCTTTGCGCATGGCATGAGTAATGATGATGGCTTGATCCGGGTCGCGCATAAAATCGCTTTCCGTCAGTTCCAAGCCAATCGTACTGGGTGAAACGCTGGAGGTAAGCGTCGCAATATGCGCCGTCAGCCGGGGGTCGGCAAACTGCTGCGCGGAGATATTAATCGAAAGCCGTCCCGGCAGCGGCGTGCCCGCCGACTGCCAAGCGCTAAGCTGGCGAGCAGACTCTTCCAGCACCCAGTCGCCGAGTAAACGAATCAGCCCGCGCTCCTCCGCTAGGGGAATAAACTCACCGGGGCTAACCCAGCCCCATTCGGGGTCGTGCCAGCGGCATAGCGCTTCTGCCCCGGTCAGCGTTTGGGTATGTAGATCTACCTGAGGCTGAAAGTAGAGCTCAAGCCGCCCTTCTAAAATTGCCCGATGCAGCCGCTCGGTCATCCATTGGCGGCGCTCCAGCGTATGGCGCATGGTCTGGGTGTAGGGGGAGATATTCGTATCACGCTTTTTGGCGTGATGCAGTGCGATGCTAGCCGCGTTGAACAGTTCGCTGACTTTAGCTACATCGCTCGGATAACGCGCGAAGCCAATGCTGACATCCAGGTTAAACACGCGGCGATCCAGACGAATAGGCCGATTCACCAACGCACATAGCTGCTTCACCACCTCATCAAGGCTGGCACGTTCAGTATGGGGGAAAAGGAGCGCGAACTCATCGCCAGAAAGCCGCGCACAGTGCACGCCCGGCAACTCTAAATGGCGTAGCCTTCCTGCCACAGTGGCCAGCAGCTGATCGCCAATTTGATGGCCGTACAGGTCATTAATTTCTTTAAAACGACGCAAATCGAGCAGCAGTAATGCCAGTGGCGACTGCTGCTTTTGGGCCTGCTGGCCCATCTCACGCAGGTGTTCCATAAACTGCACCCGGTTTGGCAAACCGGTAGTGCTGTCGGTATAGGCCAGCTGGTGCATATGGCGGTGATCGCGGCGTCGCTCTAGCTCCGCCGCAGCACCGTTGGAGAGAATTTGTAGCACCGATGTCGCAAAGGCATTTGTCGTGAGGGGCGCTTGATAAAACACCATCATCACTCCGATGGCTTCGCCTTTTGCGTTATCTAAGCGTCGACCAATCCATGCCTGCGCACTCAGCGTCGCTCCCGGCAGCGTAAACCGCTGGCCGTGATGCACGACGCTCTCTTGCTCTAACACCACCCGTTCGACGGGGGTGTCACGCAAAAGAAAGGTGTGATTTTTACGGATTTGGCCGTCGACCACTAAGCTTACGGTATGGCCTGTGGTCGCAGGTAATAGGCTATTGGGGTGAGTGTGCTCGCTCTGTTGAGACGGCACAGGTTGGTCTAAGAGGACAATAAAGCCCGCATCGGCTTCTAACAGCGTGGTGAGCGTAGAAATAAGCTGCTGAAAGTAGTCATCCCCTACCCGCGAGGTGACGGTTGAGGCAACTTGCACCACCGCCTGCTGCCCCCGTTGTGCCTCTTGCTGGTCGGTCACGTCGGTAATAAAGCCTTCCAGGCAGAGCACCTCCCCTGACTCCTTAAAAATGGCCTGCCCTTGCTCCCACATCCAGCGTTCGCTGCCATCTCGGTGGCGAATCCGATAAATCACACGGTAGGGGCGTCGCTGGCAAATGGCCTCCTGTATGTCCAGAAATATCCGTTCCTGATCATCTTTATGGACTAAGCTGGCAAAGCTGGTCACACGGTTCGCTTCCAGCTCATCAGGCCGATAGCCAGTCAGCGCTTCAGCGCCCTTGCTCACTAGCTGCATGGTCCAGTCTTGATTATTCAGGCAGCGGTAAGCCATCCCCGGTAGGTGATTGAGCAAGGTGTTCAGCCGGCGCTCGCTCTCTTTGGCAGCGGCCTCGCTTTTGCGTAGCGCATTTTCCGCTTGGCGACGCCCTAATTCAGCGCCAGCTTGGGCGGCCGCAATACGCAGAATTTCATTTTCCAATCCATCAAACTGTATTGGCTGATTGTGGAGCACTGCCAGCAGACCAATGGCGGTGCCATCTGGGGCGAATAGCGGCAACCCCATATAGCTATCGGCACCAAGCTGGCTTAGGAGATCGTCTTCTGGAAAGCGGGATTGCACATCGCAGGCGTACAGACAGGGCTCATGGCCCACCACGGTTTCGCAGGGCGTGCCCGCAAGAGGGTAGGTAATATTGGCCTGCAGGGCACCGCTTGACCAAACGGCCAAGGTTTCGGCTATATTAGCTTCAGTGACCACGGCGACCAGTGCGTGGTCGACATTGAGTAGACGAGCCAGCTGTTCCACCAGCGTAGCAAAGAAGTTGGGATGGCCACTGCGCCCAAAACCTTCCGCTAGCTGACGAAAAACCTCTGCTTCTTCTTTGCTTGTGTGCATCGTCGCACTCGCTTATGTCGTTGTAGAGCAGCTAAGCTTTGCCACTGTTTTAACAAAGCACAGCGACGTTTGCACCATAAACAGCTATCTTATGGAAGAACACTGGGGCCATAAACGATATCGGCCACCCCTAACATTATGTTAGAAACATCTATCGATATTATGTTGACTGCCCGCTTCGCTGCATGGCATTTGAGGAGACACTATGACGGGGCCTAATGCCGTCAGCGAAACACTCTACACCTCGCTGACTGACCAGCTGCCCAGCTTTCTTAGCAGCGCGCTGCTTCAGTGTAACCAGCTGCCTACTCTACCGGCGGTCGCCCTGAACATCTTGGATATCTCTCAGGGCGCTGAGGCTACCTTGAGCGACTATGCCAGTGCCATCGAACATGACCCCGCGTTAACAGCACGGATCATGAGCGTAGCCAATAGCGTCCACTACCTGCGCGCGGCTCAGCCCCCACACACGTGTTTTGATGCCACACAGCGCATAGGGCTAGATGTCACCCTGGCTACCGTATTGAGCTTTTGCCTGTTTGAAAACGATCATGGCGCACGCGGTCGCTTACCGTTTTGGCAGCGATCTATCACGGCGGCCGTCGCCGCCAGCTATCTCGCACAGCAGCTTTGTCCTCACCAATCAGGCAGCGTATTCACTACGGCGCTGCTGCAAGATATTGGTATTTTAGCGTTACAAACCGCTTACCCCGGCGACGCAGAGCTACTCTACGGCATCGAGAATACCTCTCATCAACACATCATGCAGGTGGAAAAGCGCTATTTTGGCTGCCACCACGCCCTTGTGGGCGCTTGGTTGCTGGCGAAATGGGGTGCCCATGACAGCTTGATTCACGCCATTCAACACAGTCACGATGGCCTGGATACGGAAGATAACGCGGCACTTTGCCTACGCATCTCCGGCGCCATCGCGGATGCTTGGTTATCGGCGAACCCTGCCGATGCTTTAGCCGGCGTGATGCGCCAGCTCAACGCGTTAACCCCATCAAGCGAGTGGGCCATGTCGGGGCTGTTGGCCCATTTACAGCAAACGCTTCCACCGCTGATGGAGACACTCGGGCTGGGCATGCCGGTCACCGTTGATAGCATCGCCCTGCTAAAAGAGGCCCAGCAGCGGCTTTTTGAACACACCTTATCGTTGAGCGCACGCTTAGATGCTCAGCAAAAAGCGCGGGAAACGCTGCTCAACGATTATGCCGAGCTGCAACAGCGCAGCCGACTCGACCCGCTAACCCAATTAGCGAATCGCGCTTGGCTAGAGGAGCAGTTACGGGAACGCTTCCGCCTTTGCCTCACAACCGAACGAACCATGTCGGTGGTGTTTATCGACCTGGATCATTTTAAGGTGCTGAACGACCGATATGGTCATCAGGCGGGTGATCAGGTGCTGGCTCACTTCGGCAGGATGCTCGCCTCGTTAATTCGCGTGGGCGATCTTGCAGGCCGCTATGGTGGAGAAGAGTTTCTGGTGATTCTTCCCGATGAAGATGCCGAGGGTGCTCGGCGCTTTGCTGAGCGTATTACCCGGCGGCTGCAGGAGCGGCCCATGGCCCGAGTAGACCAAGAGCCGCTTTACGTGTCCGTATCGATTGGCGTGGCCTGCCTCACCGACGGCGGGTTTGGAGATGAACGGGAGCTTATCGACGCCGCCGATCAAAGCATGTACTTCATCAAGCGCTCTGGCCGGGGCGGTGTATCGGTTTATGGCCACTAACCCCGCCGCTTGTCGGCGGGGCGGTGGAGTAAAGGTTTAGCTCGTCATTGCGTAGGGAAGATAGAGCGCAATGCTGGGGAAGATATGCATAAGCGCAATAGCCAGCATCATCAGCAGGAAGAAGGGCAGCGTGGCCTTGGTAATGGTCAGAATATCTTTGCCGGTTAACCCCTGAATCACAAACAGGTTAAATCCAACCGGCGGTGTGATTTGCGACATCTCCACCACAATCACCAAGTAGATACCGAACCAAATCAGGTCAAAGCCTGCCGCGCTGACCACCGGCATGATAATCGCCGTCACCAGTAGGATGAGCGAAATACCATCCAGAAAGCAGCCCATGATGAGTAGCAGCAACGTGAGCGCAATCAGCAGCATGGTGGGCGACAGCCCCATTTCACCAATGGCCTGAGCCAGCTTCATGGGTACCTGGGTAAAGCCCATGGCTGAGGTTAAAAACGACGCCCCGGCAATAATAAAGGCGATCATGCAGGCCGTGCGTACCGCAGCAAACAGCGAATCGGTAAAAATCGCCCGATTAAAGTGGCCGTTGAACCGAGCAATGATCATCGACAGCACCACGCCAACCGCTGCCGCTTCCGTTGGAGAAGCCAGCCCGCCGTAAATCGACACGATAATCCCACCGATCAGCAGCAAAATAGGCACTAACGCCCAGGTATTGCGCAGCTTTTCAGCAAAGCTCATATCGGATTCATCAGCGCCGGTCAGGCCGTCACGGTTGCCTTTCAGTAGCGCCCAGAGCACCAAATAGGCCATGAACAGCGCCAAGATCATCAAGCCTGGGCCAATGCCCGCCATAAACAGCCGCGAGATGGATTGCTCCGTAACCACCCCGTAGACGATCAGCACGATTGAGGGTGGAATCAACAGCCCCAGCGTAGACGCACTGGCCAAAGTGCCAATGGCCATATTGCTGTCGTAGCCCCGGCGCTCCAGTTCCGGCAGGGTCATTTTGCCCACCGTGGCACAGGTAGCCGCCGACGAGCCACACACCGCCGCGAACATGCCACTGCCAATGATATTGGTATGCAGCAAGCGGCCCGGCAGACGGTTCAACCAGGGTGAAAGTCCACGGAACATATTGTCCGCCAGCCCCGAGCGAAACAGAATCTCGCCCATCCAGATAAACATCGGCAGCGCGGTTAAATCCCAGCCGTAGCTTGCGCCCCAAAAATCGGAGGCCAGAATCGGGCCAGGGTCAAAAGGGCTGAAAAACTGCAGCGCAATCCACGCTGTGCCTATCAAGGCAAAGGCAATCCACACCCCGCTGCCCAGCAGCAGCACCAGGGTAAAAATAGTCGCTAAACTTAGTAGTAGCACGAGGGTATCTCCCGAGTAGCCGCTTAATGCGCTTCGTTATCGTCGATGGAAGTGGCTTCGCGGAAGCTTGACGGGTCGCGTATGGCAATGCGCCCGGCCATCCACAGCGCTTCTAACAGCGCCAGGGCCAGCAGCCCTACCCCAACGGCCAGCACCACCTGGGGGATCCACAGGGGAATCGACAAAAAGCCCGACGAAACATCGTTGTACTCTAGGCTTTCCCTCGCCAAACCAATCAGGCCGTAGGCCAGTAGTACGCTGATAACCAGCGCAATAATCAGCCCAAACACCTCAAACCACACGCGCACCGCAGAAGGCAGGCGTGAAATCAGTAAGGTCACGCGGATATGGGCATGATGAACAAAGGTGTAGGCCAACCCAAGAAAGGTGGCGCCTACCAATAAATAGGAGGCCATTTCCGAGACGCCGGTAATGCTGACACCGAGCCGCTCCTGGCCGACCAATACCAATAGCGCATCCACTAAACGGAAAGTGACCTGAAGCGCGATCAGCGCACAAATCGCCACCATGCACGCTGCTGCGCCCCAGGCACCGAGGCGGTAGAGTTTGTCGAATTTAAACGTCATGTTCGCAGTCTCACAGAGCGCGTGGAGAAAGGGGCAGCACACAGGCTGCCCCCGAGGATTAACACAGCACCGGAAGGTTAGTTGCTACGCTGGGCACGATACGTTTCCAGCGCTTGCTTGGCTTCGTCATCCGCACGGGACTGCCAATCGGCAAATAGCTCATCACCTGCGGCTTGCAGCGCGGCGGCAACGTCAGCATTAGGCTCGGACACGCTGATGCCGTTCTCTTTCAGAGCTGCCAGGCTTTCATCGTTGTTGTCACGGCTCATCTGCCAGCCACGCTCTTCGGCACGCGCCGCTGCTTCCATCAGCGCTTCTTGAGTGGCTTCATCTAAGCGGTCAAAGCTGCGCTGGCTGATAAACACGATATTCTTCGGCAGCCACAGGTTGGCGTCGGTGTAGTCGGTGACGTAGTCCCACGCGGCCATGGAGTTACCGGTGGAGCTTGAAGTAATCATGGCATCTACTCGGCCAGTGCTGAAGGCAGTGGGGATATCCGACTCTTCGGTTTCGGTCGGGCTGCCGCCCAGGTTATCAACGAAGCGCTGGGTATTGATGTTTGGTGCTCGTACGCGCAGCCCATCAAACTGGGCTGGGTCAGTCAGCGGCTCGGCGGTATAAATGCCCTGAGCAGGCCATGCGACGGCGTAGAGCGGAATCAGCCCCTCATAGGCGAATAGCTCAGTAATCATCGGCTTAGTGGCTTCCCACAGCGCATAGGCATCATCGTAGCTACCGGCCACACCGGGCAGCGTATCGACTTCAAAAATCGGGTCGTCGTTGGAGAGAATCGACAGGAACACCTCACCGGCATCGATCGTTCCGCGACGCACAGAGGGTTTGATCTCGCCGTGAGAGACCAGCGCCCCACCGCTGTGTACGGTAATGGTGAGTTCGCCGTCAGTGGCTTCTGCCACATCTTCAGCAAATTGCTTGGTGTTCTGGGTGTGGAAGCTGGCGTCCCCATAAGGGGTGGCCATGGTCCACTCTGCGGCATGGGCCGTGGATGCCGCCGCAAGGCTGCATGCAGTGGCAAGAAGCAGTGGGGTCGCAATGCGAGTACGCATAGAAAAAATCCTCTTATTCATATTGATGGAGGTGTTGCCTTAGGGGTGGAGGAAGGGACGCTAGGTGTTACCCAGCATCCGGTAAAACACGTGTTAGTAATCTCGGTATGCTTTTCAGCGGCATACTCTAGCGCGCACTCCTGCGCCAAGCGGCCAACGCCACGGCAGAAACGAGGATGATTTGCGCTGCGCCAAATAACATCATAGTGCATGGCTGGTAGTGGCGCGGGAAGCGCCAAACGGAACAGCTCGCCCCGCCGCCACTCATCCAGCACAGTGGCTACTGGTAGCGCGCCGATACCCAGCCCTTCCGTGGTTAAACGCACAATCGTCATCAGCGTGCTCACACTATGAATACGCGGCTGTTGAACACCTTGGTCGGCTAAATAACTTACTAACTCTTCATACGGACGCGCCAGCTTGCCAAAGGAGATAAACGGCAGCGTTGAATGCCAAGCATCGGGGCGTTTGCTTAACATCTGGGCGTGTCGAGGTGAAACAAACATCCCCATTTCATAGGGGCTGAGCGTCTCATGGTCAATTTGCTCTGAAGGCAGGTAGCCGTTCATGGCCAGCAGAATATCCAGCTCATTGCTATTCAGCCGCTCGTTCAGCGCCGGGGAGTAATCCACGGTGAGCTCAATAATCAACCGCGGGTAGCGCTCGGTGAGCCGCTGCATAAACGTGGGGAACCAACTGTGGGCAATGGTTTCAATCGTTCCCAGGCGCAGCGGGGCGGAAAAGTCTTCTTCACTATCGAAAAGTTTAAGGGCTTCATCGCGCTGGGCCAGCATACGTTCGGCATGCAGGAAGAACTCCCTACCACGCATAGTAGGCTGAATAGGCCGCGCCGAGCGCTCAAGCAGTAGCTCGCCCACCGTGCTCTCTAAACGCGAGATACGCTCAGATATCGACGGTTGCGTAATGTGTAAACGCACCGCCGCTTTACGAAAAGAGCCAAGTTTCACCGCCCAAACAAAGGCGTCGAGTTCCTTAAAATCCAGCATCGTGCTTAACCAGCCTGTAATGAAGCATTCACGGGAAGCACAGCGTCAAGCGCCTCCACCACGCCACACACCATGGTCTCCCATCGTGAGGCATTGATATGCAAATGTAAGTGAAACATGTCGTGTTGGGCACGGACATGCTGTCGCGGGGCTGGCAACCGCATGTGGTACTCCTCGAAATCACCCTTTCATTGCCATTTTTATTGGTGGCGCAACGGCGCTACATCAGGCGGATAAGGGCATCTCTTTTGTAATCTTTTTTTGAGTCGCTTTATTTAGTTGATAATCGTATAGCGCCCTAGCGTCAACTATTTTTCCACTAAATAACAGCATGATAGGAAGCACCGATACTTAATATCGCTAAAAACGATTGGCACTTGTGGCGCAGGCTCCATATATTATTTTTGCGCTAACAACACCATAAATAGGCTCATTAATACGTCATCACTATGAGCAAATAGACTGTCTCATTTGGCTAATGAATAGCGATATCAATTACTAACAACACACAACCCGGCAGGAGACGTTATGGCGATTCCGCTGCTTAACTGCGATATGGGCGAAAGTTTCGGTAACTGGTCGATTGGCTTGGACGCTGAGGTCATGCCCCACGTTGACTGTGCCAACATTGCCTGCGGCTACCACGCATCCGACCCCCATGTGATGCGCAAGACGGTGGCGCTTGCCGTCCAGCATGGCGTCAAGATCGGCGCGCACCCCGGCTACCCGGATTTAATGGGCTTTGGCCGCCGCTCCATGGCCTGCTCTCCTGCCGAAGTGGAAGACATGATGCTCTACCAGATCGGCGCGCTGGCAGGTATTTGCCAAGCGGAAGGCACCGCACTGAGCTACGTCAAACCCCACGGGGCGATGTACAACGACATGGCTGCCAATCTGGAATTGCTGGAAGGTGCCATGCGGGCCGTGAAGGCATTCGATGCCCGCCTGCCGCTCATGGTGATGGCCACCGCCAACCCAGAGCCGCATCGTCAATTAGCGGAAAAAATGGGCGTGACGCTGTGGTTTGAAACCTTCGCTGACCGCGCTTATGAGGCCACTGGGCATCTCGCGTCTCGCCGCCTGCCGGGGGCTGTGCATCACGACCAAGCCACTATCGTCGCCCAAGCCGTTGCCCTGGCCAAAGGCGAAGCGCTGACCGCCCGGGATGGCAGCGCCTTACAGCTCCCCTGCGACACGCTCTGCGTGCATGGCGATAACCCCGAATCCGTGGCCGCCGTGCGCGCCATTCGTGAGGCCTTTACGGCGCTGGAGTCCGCGTGAAACTGCGCTTAGAAACAGCAGCAATGGACGCCCTGACGGTGCGCCTGTTCGATGCCATTGATGAAAGCAATATGGCGTGGATCATGGCCGCTGACGAGGCGCTGCGGCGCGCCTTTGATCACGCGCTGATTGATCTCATCCCGTCATACACCACCCTGCTGGTGCATTACGACTGCCAGAAGCTCACTTTTGCCCAGGCCACGACGCTGGTGCGTAGCGCACTGCGCAATCTCACGCCCGCCGATGCCCAACAGGGCCAGCTCCACGAAATCCCCGTGTGGTACGACGAGCGCGTTGGCCCGGAACTGCCCATCGTTGCCCAACGCGCCGGGCTCAGCGTCGAGGCGCTGATTGAGCGCCACTGCAGCCACGACTATTGCGTGTTTGCACTGGGCTTTGCCCCTGGCTACGGCTTTATGGGCCTGGTAGATGAGGCCATTGCCACGCCGCGTTTAAAAACGCCCCGCCGCCGCGTGGCGGCCGGAAGCGTGGGCATTGCCGACCGGCAAACCGCCATTTACCCCCTGCTTTCGCCGGGCGGCTGGAACATTCTTGGCAGAACGGCCGTGCCGCTTTTCGAGCACGCCAAACGTGGCGAGCCGCTGCTGCGCCCGGGCGATAAAGTGCGCTTTAAGGCGATATCCCAATCAGAATTTGAAGCGGCTGGGGGCGATACCACCCCGCTGGAGGAGCGGTCATGAGCCAACCCATGTTGACCGTCAAGCAAGCCGGACCGCTGGCGCTGATTCAAGATGCGGGCCGCTTCGGCGTCGGCCACTTAGGCGTGACTCAGGGCGGTGCCGCCGACTGGATCGCCTTCCGCTGGGCCAACTGGCTACTGGGCAACCCGCTGGAGAGCGCTGCGCTGGAAATCGTCATGGGCGGCAACCTAACGCTGGTGGCCAATAGCGACGTGCGCCTTGCCCTCACCGGAGCCGACCTTGCCGCCACGCTGGATGGCCAGCCGCTGACGCCCAACGACAGCTTTATGATGCAAGCGGGCCAAACGCTGGTCTTTCGCCAGCCGAAAAAGGGCCTGCGCGCGTACCTCGCCTTTCCTGGCGGGCTTGATGCGCCCGAGGTGCTAGGCAGCCAAGCCTGCACGGCAAGAGAGCAAATCGGTGGCCTGCACGAAGATGGCAAACCGCTTAAAACCGGCGACCAACTCACCTGGAAAGGCAGCAGCGCCACGCCGCGACAGTTGCCTCAAGGCACCCAACTTCCCCTGCCCGACTCAGAAGAAACCGTGCTGGACATGGTGCTGGGCTCCCAGGCCGCGCACTTTGCCGGGCGCAGCCTGTTCGATGCATTCAACCAGCCCTGGACCGTGGACCAACGCGCCGACCGCATGGGCATTCGACTGACCGGCAAAGCGCTGAACAGCCGCCTTGGCGGTATCGTCTCCGAGGGCATCCCGTTAGGGGCCGTGCAGATTCCTCCCGATGGCCAACCGATCATCCTGATGAACGACCGCCAAACCATTGGCGGCTACCCGCGCCTGGGTGCTTTGACGCCCATGGCCTGCGCCCGCCTCGCCCAGTGCTTGCCGGGCACCAAGGTGCGTTTGCAGCCGATCAGTGCGACGCAGGCGCAGGCGGCCTACAGAGCGCAGTTATTGAAGTGGCAGTAAGGCTAAAAAGCCCCTCATCAGGGGCTTTTATCGCTAGGGTGCCTAATGAGCCGCTTGCTTGGTCGCCGGGTCATTGGCAGTGCGACGCTGCTGTGTACCCAACTCTTCCGCGATGGCGGCAAAGAAAGCATCGGTAGAGTCTTGATGAGGCTTGGTCACAAGACTAACGCCAACAAACAGCACACTCGCGACCACAATGCCCCATACACCGGCAGGCAGGCCCAGCAACGAGTTACCGGTGGCATACATCAGCAGCACAAAGGCGCTGGTACCCACCACGCTGGTCAGTGCACCGGCAGCCGTGCCGCGCTTCCAATAGAAAGCACCGATCAGCGCAGGCACCATAGCCACCAAGCCCGATGAGGCGGCCACCGACAGCACCGCAATCAGGTCAAGCTGCAGCTCTGCGAAGGCCAGCGCCATCAGTGCAATCACCGGCACTACACACTTACCCACCAGCAGTTGTCGCTTTTCACTAACGCTGGGTTTGAGGTTGGCATAGACGTCGCGGGAGACCATGGACGCCAGCGTCAGCATGATTGAATCGATCGTGGAAACGGCGGCGGCCATAATGCCGATCATCACTATCACGCCTAATACGGGCGGCACAAACTCTGAGGCCAGTAGCGTGGGCGTGGCTAAATCGGCGCGCTCTAGGCTAGGGAAAGCAGCCAAAGCCGAGAACCCCCAAAGCACCGAAACGAGGGTGTAAATAAAACCGAACACCAAAAAGCCAATCAGCATGTGGCGCATCGAGCGCAGCGACGAGGGCATGAAAAGACGCTGGCTGACCTGCGGATTTGAAAGGCTAAAGAAGAACCAGGGAATGGTGAGCCCCAAGAAGGTGACAAAGCTGAATAGTCCTGGGCCAGGTACCGTCAGGGACTGCGGGTGCTCCGTTGCCAGCGTATCGAAGAGCGCACCAAAACCGCCCAGATTTTGAATCACCAGAAAGGCTACCAGGGTAGAGGCCACAATCATCATGATGGCCTGGAGCGAGTCGGTCCACATGACCGAACGAATCCCCGCGATATAGGAGAAGAAAATGGCGATCACCGTGGCTAGCACGACCCCGGTGGTAAAGGTAATGGCGCCATCAGTAATACCCTGCAACAGGTAGCCGACACCAGCGAGCTGAACGGCGGAATAAGGGATCAGGAAGATACAGCTGGCAATCGACACGGCCATGGCCACCTGCTTGCTATGGTAGCGGTGGCTCAGCATCTCGCTGGGCGTCACGTAGCCAAACTTTTTGCCAACTGCCCAGAATTTAGGGCCGAACACCGCCACCAGCGAGACACCGGCAAAATAGATGATTTCAAAACCGAAGGCGCCCACGCCGCCCGCATAGGTCAGGCCAGCCAGGCCCACCATCATAAAGGCGCTATACGTCGTGGCACTGTAGCTCAGCGCCGAGACAAACCCGTTCATTTGGCGGTTACCCAAAAAGTAGCCGGACATGCTTTCTGAACCGCCTTTCGCCGGGCGTTGGCGCGACAGAATAGCAATGCCTATGGCCACTAATAAGTAGATAGCAATGGACCACCAAATGAGCGACTCAGTCATCGCTATGTTCCTTAAAGTCTGTCGTAATAAACACGTTCAGAGCGATGATGGCCACCCCGGCCACGGCCCAAAACAAAAAGCTGCCGTACCATCGCGACACATCGCTTAACAGCGTGTAAGGCACTAAATAGCTTAGCAAGACAACGGCCCATACTAGCCATATCCATTTACTGCGTTTCATCGTCGATCTCGTATTGTTACGTCGGTGGAAAAGCACGCGCTACTGTAGCAAAGCTGACGGACCAGCAGTGCCTAGGCACGCTTTCGCCAGCATACGGCTTAACTATGCTGCTTGCCGATGCAGAAATACAAAAAAGGCACCCAAAATAGGGTGCCTTAGATAGTGCGACTTGCGGTTGCTGACTTACGACGCGACGTCGAAACGGTCGGCGTTCATCACTTTGGTCCAGGCGGCGACGAAGTCTCTGACGAACTTCTCGCCGTTATCGTCCTGGGCGTACACTTCTGCGTAAGAGCGCAGTAGCGAGTTGGAACCAAATACCAGATCCACCCGCGAGGCGGTCCACTTCACGGCACCGGTCTTGCGGTCGCGGATTTCGTAGGCGTTGCTACCTACCGGCTTCCAGCTGTTCCCCATATCGGTCAGGTTCACAAAGAAGTCGTTGGTCAACTGGCCTTCACGATCGGTGAATACGCCGTGTTTGGTGCCACCATAGTTGGTGCCCAGTACGCGCATACCGCCCAGCAGCACGGTCATTTCCGGGCCGGTTAAGCCCATCAGCTGCGCACGATCCAGCAGCATCTCTTCCGGCTTCACCACATACTCTTTCTTCTGCCAGTTGCGGAAGCCATCGGCCAGCGGCTCCAGCGGTGCGAAGGAGTCTGCGTCGGTCATCTCGGCGGTCGCATCGCCACGGCCTTTCAGGAAGGGAACGCGCACATCGTAACCTGCTGCTTTCGCGGCTTTCTCGATGCCTACGCTACCGGCCAGAACGATCACGTCCGCGATGCTAGCGCCGGTGTCGGCAGAGATCTGCTCGTAGACGCTCAGCACTTTCGCCAGGCGCTCCGGCTCGTTGCCCTGCCACTCGTTCTGTGGGGCCAAGCGAATGCGGGCACCGTTAGCACCGCCGCGCATATCGGAACCGCGATAAGTACGGGCACTGTCCCAAGCGGTGGAGACCATCTCACTAATGCTCAGGCCACTTTGTGCAATTTTCTGCTTGACCACTTCTTCGCAGTAGTCGGTGTTACCTGCCGGAATCGGGTCTTGCCAAATCAGGTCTTCTGCCGGCACTTCCGGGCCGATGTAACGTGATTTCGGGCCCAGGTCACGGTGCGTCAGCTTGAACCACGCCTTCGCGAAAGTTTTCTTGAAGTACTCAGGATCGGCCATGAATTTTTCGCAGATAGCGCGATAGGTCGGATCTACCTTCATCGCCATATCCGCATCGGTCATGATCGGGTTGTGGCGAATAGAGGGGTCGCTGGCGTCAACCGGCTTGTCTTCCTCTTTGATGTCAATCGGTTCCCACTGGTGGGCACCGGCAGGACTCTTTCTCAGTTCCCACTCGTAGCCGAACAGCAGGTCGAAATAGCCCATATCGAATTTCGTGGGGTTGGTGGTCCACGCACCTTCGATACCCGAGGTCACGGCGTTGCTCGCCTTGCCCTGCATGTTGGGGTTGCCCCAACCTAAGCCCTGGTTTTCAACGTCAGAGGCTTCTGGCTCAGGGGCTAACGCAGAGGCATCGCCATTACCGTGACACTTACCGACGGTGTGGCCGCCAGCTGTGAGGGCTGCGGTCTCTTCGTCGTTCATCGCCATACGGGCGAAGGTTTCACGTACCTGCTGTGCGGTTCTCAGCGGATCAGGCTGGCCGTTAACACCTTCCGGGTTCACATAGATCAGACCCATCTGGACAGCCGCCAGCGGGTTTTCCATGGTCTCTGGCTTGTTCACGTCGCCGTAGCGTTCGTCAGAAGGTGCCAGCCACTCTTTTTCGTCACCCCAGTAGATATCTTTTTCGGGTTCCCAAATATCGACGCGGCCGAAAGAGAAGCCGTAAGCAGGTAAGCCCATGGACTCATAAGCCACGGTGCCAGCCAGAATCATCAGGTCTGCCCAGCTGATTTTGTTGCCGTACTTCTTCTTGATCGGCCACAGCAGACGGCGCGCTTTATCCAGGCTGACGTTGTCCGGCCAGGAGTTGAGCGGTGCAAAGCGCTGGCTTCCGGTACCACCGCCCCCACGGCCATCAGCAATACGGTAGGTGCCAGCGGAGTGCCAAGCCATACGGATCATCAAACCGCCGTAGTGCCCCCAGTCAGCGGGCCACCACTCTTGGCTATCGGTCATCAACGCGTGGACATCTTTCTTCAGCGCGTCGAAATCGAGCTTGCGTACTTCTTCACGGTAGTTGAAATCCGGATCCATCGGGTCTGATTTGCGATCTTGCTGATGCAAAATATCCAGGTTCAACCCTTCCGGCCACCAATCTTTGTTGGAAGTACCGGTCGAGGTGTTACCACCGTGCATGACAGGACATTTACCGCTCATAGCTCTCTCCCTTATTGCTCTATGCCTTGGCGATACCAAGGGAACAAATGCTCTGCATCTTTGCTGCAAGCTACTGTGTAGATCGTCAGCGGATGCGTTATTCATGTTTTACAGTTTTAAAGCACCTACTCAATAGTCACAATTTGCATTTAACCAACAAGCTGATAGCTATTAACAATCAAACGTGAAACGGGGCGCTGAGCGCCCCGTTCCTTGTCAGTCTACTGCTTTACTTGATTACTCCACCAGCGGTAGCAGGGCGTTTAAGCTATCGCGAGCATCGCCGTAGAACATTCGCGTGTTCTCCTTGAAGAATAGCGGGTTCTCAATGCCCGAGTAGCCAGTGCCCTGGCCACGCTTGCTGACGAACACCTGCTTCGCTTCCCATACTTTGAGCACCGGCATCCCCGCAATGGGGCTGTTGGGGTCCTCTTCGGCGGCAGGATTGACGATATCGTTGGAGCCGATAACGATGACCACGTCGGTACTGGCAAAGTCGTCGTTGATCTCGTCCATTTCCAGCACGATATCGTAAGGCACCTTAGCTTCCGCCAGCAGGACGTTCATATGGCCTGGCAAGCGCCCAGCCACGGGGTGAATCCCGAAGCGGACGGTTTTGCCAGCGGCGCGCAGCTTGCGGACTAAATCACTCACCGCCGTTTGCGCTTGGGCCACCGCCATGCCGTAACCCGGCACGATGATGATGCTGTCGGCGTCGTTCAGTGCGGTAGCGACGCCATTGGCGTCGATGGAGACCTGCTCGCCTTCGATTTCCGCGGCAGGCCCTTGAGACCCCCCAAAACCACCTAGAATCACGCTGACAAAGTTACGGTTCATCGCCTTACACATAATGTAAGAGAGAATTGCACCAGAGGAACCCACCAGCGCACCGGTCACAATAAGCAGGTCGTTGGAGAGCGTGAAACCAATCGCCGCCGCCGCCCAGCCGGAGTAGCTGTTCAGCATAGAGACCACCACTGGCATATCCGCCCCGCCGATGCCCATAATCAGGTGGTAGCCGATAAAGAACGCCAGCGCCGCAATCACTAGCAGCGTCCAGAAGCCTGCGCCGTTGAGGTACATAATCGCCAACAGCAGCGACAGCGCCGCCGCACCGGCATTCAACATATGGCCGCCGGGCAATTGCTTTGGCTTGCCATCCACTTTGCCAGCGAGCTTGCCGAAGGCAATCACCGAACCGGTGAATGTTACCGCGCCGATAAAGATGCCCAGCACCACCTCAACTTGCAGAAACATCAGCTCGTCGGGGGCCTTGGTGGCCACCAGTGCCGCAAAGGCGGAGAACTGGTCCAGCGATGCTTCAGCGGCACGGGCCGCCATCACCCGGCGACGCTCCAGGTCGGCACTCCAAGCCACGAAAACCGCTGCCAAGCCCACAAAGCTGTGCAGCGCGGCCACGAGCTGGGGCATTTCGGTCATTTCGACCTTACCGGCCACATAGGCCCCAATGGCAGCGCCAATCAGCATCATCGGAATCAGCCACCAGTAGCCGCCGATACCCGGGCCGAACGAGGTGAAAAACACCGCCAGCGCCATACCGACAATGCCGTACCACACGGCCCGCTTGGCTTTTTCCTGGTTACTCAACCCGCCCAGCGACAGAATAAACAGCACGCTTGCCGCAATCGCTGCGGCAGATACGAATCCTTGCTCTAACATATCGTCTCTCCGCCGCTTAGGATTTTTGGAACATGGCCAGCATCCGGCGTGTTACCAGGAAGCCACCCACGATATTGATTGATGCGATTAACACCGAAATAGCCGCCAGCACGCTAACCACCGCACTGCCCGAGCCAATCTGCAGGATCGCTCCCAAAATAATGATACCGGAAATGGCATTAGTGACCGCCATCAGCGGTGTATGCAGCGAGTGGCTCACTTTCCAAATCACCTGGAAGCCGATAAAGCAGGCCAGCACAAACACAATAAAGTGCTGCATAAACGAGGCAGGAGCGACTAACCCCAGTAGCAGCATCAGCGCGCCGCCCACTGCCAACATGGTCACTTGGCTCTTCGTTTGCGCTTTGAAGGTGGCAAGCTCAGCGGCTTTCTTCTCTTCTGGAGTCGGCGCTTTCTCTTTTTTCTTCGGCTTGGCCGCGCCAATGGCTTTCACCTTCGGCGGCGGCGGTGGGAAGGTGATCTCCCCTTGGTGAGTCACCGTGGCCCCACGAATCACGTCGTCTTCCATATTGTGATGGATCACGCCGTCTTTCTCAGGGGTAAGGTCGGTGAGCATATGGCGAATATTGGTGGCGTAGAGCAGTGAGGCCTGTGTCGCCATGCGCGAGGGGAAATCGGTATAGCCGATCACCACCACGCCGTTATCGCTTACCACCCGCTCATCGGGCTTGGTCAGGTCGCAGTTACCGCCCTTCTCGGCGGCCAAATCCACGATCACCGAACCGGGTTTCATGGCGGCGACCATGTCTTCCAGCCAGAGCTTGGGCGCGGGCTTGCCGGGAATCAGTGCCGTGGTAATCACGATATCCACGTCCGGCGCCTGCTCGCGGAAGCACGCCAGCTGCTTTTCGCGGAACTCAGGGCTTGAGGGGGCCGCGTAGCCACCGCTCTCGGAGCCGTCCTGGCTCTCGTCGAAATCAAGGAACAGGAACTCAGCGCCCATGGATTCGATCTGCTCAGAAACTTCAGGGCGCACGTCAAAGGCGCGCACTACCGCCCCTAAGCTGGTCGCCGTGCCAATCGCCGCCAAGCCCGCCACCCCAGCACCGATCACCAGTACTTTCGCAGGCGGCACCTTGCCCGCCGCCGTCACCTGACCGGTGAAGAAGCGGCCAAAGTTATTGCCCGCTTCAATCACCGCACGGTAGCCCGCAATGTTGGCCATGGACGACAGCGCATCCATCTTCTGCGCCCGGGAAATACGCGGCACCATGTCCATCGCGATGACGGTAGCGCCTTGGGCTTTGCACTTCTCCAGTAACGCTTCGTTTTGCGCAGGCCAGAAGAAGGCAATCAGCGTTTGACCTTCACGCAGCCGCTCGGCCTCTTCATCAGAAGGCTCGCGGACTTTAATGACCACCTCAGCGTCGCGCCAAAGCGCGTCGGCACTCTCCGCCACGGTCACGCCAGCGTCGCGATAAGTGTCGTCATTAAAACCCGCTGCCAGGCCGGCACCTGTTTCGATGAGGCATTCATGGCCAAGCTTCTGCAGGTGCTTCGCGCTCTCGGGGGTCAACGCGACTCGCGCTTCTCCCCGAGCAATCTCTTTCGGTGCGCCTATTTTCACACGCTTTCTCCCTTGTTGTGTCCGCGTTCAGCGCCCAATCCCTTGCAGCCGGGTGGTTGCCCCAACGTCTTTGGGCGCTGTCTACTCACTATTATCTACTCACTATTGCCTATTCACTATTGCGCGAAAAAATGCGCCAGATAGCAGTTTAGGATCTAATGCCGAGCCCGCCAGTGACCATTCAACCTTTGATTCAACTGTGTTGTTTATCTACAACACAACGACATACACGTCATTTTTCTACCGGCTAGCACTCTTTGCAAACGCGGTCAGCTCGTTATAGAGCCACACGTTTTCAGGGGCATTGGCGTAGAGGCTGTGCTGGATCAGCGTCATGGCCAACGCGGGAAGCTCTTCAGGCGGGGCGACCATGCGAACGGGGAGCATCGCGACAAAGCGCTCGGCCATTTGCCGAGGTAAGGTAATAATGGCATCGGTGAGCGCCACCACCCGCGCGGCGGCGATGTAGTTGAGGTTTTTCGAGATCACCCGGCGGCTCAATCCGTGCTGGGCGAGACAGCTCTCGATACGGCTGGGCAGCAGACCACTGATGTCGGCGAGCTCGACGTGGAGCTGGCGGGCAAATGCCTCCAGCGCCAGCGCGTCCCCCACGTGCGGGTTGTGCTGGGCCGCCAGACACACCAGCTCTTCGTGCATCCAGGGCGTTTGCAACACGCCGCTGGGTAGCGATGATTGGCTATCCAACCCCACCACCATATCCACTTGGCGCTGCTCTAACGCCTCACTAAGCACCTCCGGCGTAATCAGCTCAATGGAAAAACTGATGCCCGGCGCATAGCCCAACAGCTGGCTAAGAAATGCCGGGTACATGACCTCTTCAAAGTAGTCGGTAGTCGCCAGGGTAAAACGCCGGGTGCTGGTGGCTGGGGCAAAGATGGCAGGCGGCGCGAGGCCCTCCTGAAGCGCGGCTAAGGCTTGCTGCACCACTGGCAGCAGTGCGAGCGCTCTGGACGTTGGCTGCAAGCCCTGCTCCGTGCGCACCAATAGCGGGTCGTCTAACGCCTCGCGCAGGCGCTTGAGCGCATGGCTGAGGGCGGGCTGGCTTAAATGCAGTTTTTCGGCAGCGCGGGTGACATGGCGCTCGCGCATCAGCGTCTCGAACACCAGCAGTAAATTAAGATCAAAGTGGCGAAGCGAACGCATAGCACCTCACTATTCATGGTGTGAATGATTTAATTCTAAACATTCATTTCATTCATCTCGAAAAATTCCTTATCGTCGCGCTTCCTTGAGCATCCCCGCTCGCGCTTGCCACCCTTTTCTTACTGCTGCACACCATAGGAGTACACGCTAGGTGCCCCCATCTCAGATCATGCCCAGCCTGTTTGGTGACGTTATCACCACGTTTATGGGCGTGCCCAAAGCTACCGACCCTAACGCCACCGATGCTGAAGTCGTAGTTAGCGGCGTACCGTTTGACCTAGCGTGCTCTGGCCGTTCAGGCACCCGCATGGGGCCGAACGCCATTCGCCAAAGCACCGCCAACCTGATTTGGGAAGGCAAGCGCTGGCCGTGGGATTTTACTCTGGAAGAGCGCCTGCGGGTGTGCGATGCCGGCAACCTGGATTACGCCTACGGCGAGCCGGAAAGCCTGGTAGACAATCTGGAAACTCACGCTATGCGCTGGTTGAATGCAGGCAAAAAGATGCTGACGCTGGGCGGTGACCACTACATCAGCCTGCCGCTGCTACGCGCTCACGCCCGTGAACATGGCCCGCTGGCACTGATTCACTTTGATGCCCATACCGATACCTATGAGCAAGGCACACGCTTTGACCACGGCACCATTTTCCACCATGCCTTACAAGAAGGCTTGGTCGTGCCGGAGCATTCGCTGCAAATCGGCATTCGTACCAGCTATGACCGCAACAACCACCCTTACGAAGTGCTCGATGCCGACTGGGTGAACGACCATGGCCCTGCGGCGGTACTGGAGCGGATTCGTGCTCGGGTGGGCCATCACCCAGCCTACGTGACGCTGGATATCGACGGCCTGGACCCCGCCTTTGCGCCGGGCACCGGCACGCCGGTATGCGGCGGTATGTCCACCGATCTGATGCTGAAAGTAATGCGCGGCATGGTGGGTATGGAGCTGGTGGGTATGGACCTAGTGGAAGTCAACCCCGCCTACGACCACGGCGATATTACCTCGCTGGCCGCCGCGACGCTGGGGCTGGAGTTTTTGTATGTGCTGGCGGCGTCTAAGTCAGCCTAAGCGTAGGGTCACGTCGATGACCAGCAGCAGCGCGAGCGCCCCGACGGCGGGCCAGAGGCTTTTAGGACGACGCCAAACAGGGTGGGCGGAATCAACACAGTCAGCGCTGCCGCGCCGCTTGTCCACATACTGCCAATGACGATCAATCCCAACAGCCCTAAGACACTCGCGGCATAGTGCTGGCTGAGAAGACGGGAATCCTCACCTTTTCGCCCTGGGGGTGTCTCAATCCCTAGAGCACCATAGGCCGGACACCGCACCCTCAGACGCTTTTTTATAGACGGGAAATAACGAAACTTTTTTCTGGCTGGTTTCCACTGAGGCTTCCAGCAAAGCGCTGACTTTTCCGACCAGTACACGCGGGCGAGGTGGGGAGGCTAGGGGCAAGATTAGGGCAAGGGTGGAAGGGCTGAACTTTAAATCCCACCTCTACCCATCCTGAGGAAAAGGTGGGAATCCTCACCTTTTAATGAGGCCACCCCACGCGCACCCGGTCGAATTGACCGACTAGCCTAAACACGGGATTTGCACGCTTTTAATTGTGTCTCTGAGACACCTTTGCGGATGCGAATAAAATCGCACCGATTGCACCGAGACGGCCAAATCGACGTTCCCGGCGATGTCCGTTTATTGGGTAACGCTAAGTGCTTAATCTAATATTTTCGTGTATTATCGATGCAAGGATCTCGGGCACGGATGGAACCATGGCAAGAAGGCGCTTTATTGCTCCACTTTCTGACTCTGAACAGCAGACGCTGACCTCTGCTTATCAA
>NZ_FODB01000115.1 GCF_900110265.1 Vreelandella aquamarina
GGGCGAATGATCAAAAAGTGCTCGCTGGCGGTGATAGGGAAAGTGTCGGCGCCGGCTTCACGGATTCAGGTTTAGGGTTAGCATGAAAAATAATTGTAAGTGTTAGTAACAAAAACGAATGATAAAAATGAGCAACAACGCCTTAATGCTCAGTGGCTTGCAGCCAGGCGGTTAACCAGTAATGAATAACAAGCAGCCAATAGAAGGAAAAAAGCCAATGAGCCAAGGGGCATACCTTTATAACGCCGCAACAGGCAAGGCCGTGTTCACCTGCCCCCAGGCACTGCGCCGCGAAGCGCTGTGGCAACTGGCCGCCGCACACACCCCGCGGGGCCAAGCCGAACTGGCGGCAGCCATTAATCACATGCTGGAACAGGCGGATGCCGATTGGGGTGGTTTGCTCATCACACAAGATGAACACGGCCACCCCGCCGGGGCGGTGTGGGTAGAGGTGCTGCCGGGTAACGAAGCCACCTTATGGCGGCCGCAAAATGGGTGTGACGATGCACCGGCCTTACTGCGCGCTGCCATTGGCTGGGCGAAACAGCAGCGCCTAAGCGTGGTGAAAACCGTGTTAGAAGCAAACGAGCGGCAAACCGCCGCCCTGCTAGAGGCAAACGGCTTTCCCAAGGTGGTGAGCTTGCACTACCTGAGCGCTCCCACCCAAACGGCGTTAAACGCGCCTGCGGTTGAAGCGGCGGCTCATTTTACGCAGGTGAACGAAGTGGCCCCTGAACGCCTTGAAGCCATGCTTGGCCAGGTGGCGCAAGGCTCGCTAGACTGCCCCGAATTACAGGGCAGGTTCACCGCGCAACAAGCCCTGCAGGGGTTTTATCGGCAAGATGCCCACGCCCCGGCACAGTGGTACCTGGTGCGCTGCGAAGGTGAAGACGCCGGTGTGCTATTGCTTGCCCCCCACCCAGAAGCCAAAAACTGGGAAGTGATGTACATGGGACTGGCACCCGCCTGGCGTGGCCGCGGGCTGGGCAAACACGTAGTGAATGAGGCACTACGCCAAGCCGCCAACACCGGAATGAAAGAGGTGATACTCGCAGTGGATAAACGCAATATTCCCGCGCAGGCGCTGTATCAACGTGCCGGGTTTGTGTTACGGGCGACTTGTGACGTGCATGGGTGGCTACAGCCCATCCCAACACCAACGTAGCAGGCCGCTTCAGCGCGTGAAGGGTGCCGCAGGCGCCCCATTACGATTGCAACATAGTGATCTATGTCTAAGCCTTTTTTATAGCTATGGACTATAGAAGAGCGGCTAATGATTGCGCTATGGCAACCTTGTTTTCTTGTTTGCAGCCTGGTTCTTCTGCCTGTTGATAGGCGGCGTAAAACCGTGCAGGTATTGCTCCTAGCAGCACCTGTTGGGTGTGTACGCCCTGGCAGGCAGCGGTGCCAGATGGCCTGGGAATGCGCGGTTCTAGCAGGGTGATCAGTACATCATCATCAGGGTGGCGAATGGCCCGCCCCAAACCCTGGCGTAGCTTGTGCAGGGTGCGCACGGTGCTTTTGCGCGTCAGCGCACCTTTAGCAATATGGGTGGCGTCAGCTTCGGCTACTTGGCGGTTGATCAGCATTTGTTCTACTAGCAGCCTGTCGGTCTTTCCGTTGCACCGTGAGATACTGACCACCGTCATCGCCGAGCTGAGAAGATCGCCATGAGCCGCTTCATCCCTGTGG
>NZ_FODB01000056.1:0-20076 GCF_900110265.1 Vreelandella aquamarina
CCTCCCTCAATAGTGGCTCTGCATTTTGGTCCCTACCTCAACGTAATCCACGACGTTGAGGAGGGGCAGGTCAATCCATGATGTCTACTCGATCCGTTTAAGCGGAGGCTTCTTCGTCGCTTTCGGGCTTGGTGCTGCCTTGGTGGGCAAGTGGGCTGGCTTGGTCTAAACGGGGGTGGTTATCCAAGAACTCCCGTTTGAGATCCGGCATGGCATCCAGCGCTTGAATGGTGTGGTGCAGCGCATGAATAGCGGCCAGCACGTCCTGAGTATTGCCGGTTTCCGAAATGGTGTGCATGTTGCGGATCGGGAAGCCCATGGAGGTGGCCGCGCTGTCGATGGAGGCCAGCACGCCCGCCATGCCGTCGGTGCCGGTATCTACACCCACAATGTCTCGCTGCATGGGGATGTCCTGCGTTTTCGCGGCGCTGGCGATGATGCGGTTGAGCTGCTCGCTGGCAATAGAACCCACCGACAGCGTAAAGCCTTTGCCCATCTCCAGCGATTGCATGCGCTTGTCGCCAATGCCAGGGGCGGCGACGTAGTCGTGATTTACATCCACGCCAATCAGCGCATCTGGCTTGAGTTCACCGGCCAGCACGCGGCTGCCGAAGCGGCCAATCTCTTCGTAGCTGGCAATGGCAAACATCACCCGCACTTTTTCGGTACCGCCTGCTTCGGCGATCAAGCGTGCGACTTCCGCCGTCACAAAGCATCCCAGGCCGTTATCCAGATACGCGCCGTAGAAGGTGTTCGGGCTAAAGCCAGGGCGAATGGGGCGGTTGAAGATAATCGAATCGCCCGGCCGCACGCCCAGGTTCAGCACCTGCTGCTTCTTGTTCTCGCCGTGAATCTGCAGATCGAGATAGATCTGCTCTTTCTTAATGCCTTTGCTGCCATCGCGCTGGGCGGGGTCAGAAAAGTGGATAGCACCCAGCGCTTCCACCGTGCCGCCTTTAATGCTGCGGTAGCTGCCGGGGGCTTCCGGGTCTTCGCTGAACAGCGTGACTTCATGGCCGATCAATACGCCGGGCAGGAAGGAGTCGGTGTTGATCCAAATCTTGCCATCTTCACCAATCGAGCGAACCTGCATGCGGATTTTGTCCGCATGGCCGATGATCATCAGCTTGAACATATCATCGCGGCCTGGGTGGGTATCCAGCACCACGCCCGCATTGCCTTTAAACTGGTGCAAATGCCAGTCGCTGGGAGCGAAGCTCTCGAAGTAGGGCTTCAGCACGCCGTAGGTCATCGCGCCTTCCAGGCCAACAGGGCTGGGGGCCGCCAAAATATCGCGCATCAGTTTGAACTGCGCGTCGGGCATCGGTTGCGTCCAGGGTTTTGCAGTATCGCTCATCGTGCTTACTCGCTTATGACGGTGGTGAAACGTGAGAGTTAGTCTGCCAGATTCCGAGCACTAATGCGCTGCTTCCACATGCCACGTTTAGCCGATAGTACGGCGCTGGTTTCCGCGTATGATGGAAGATAGCTGGCTATCCATTGAAGCCACACTACCACAACAAAAATAGTGACGACGAGGGAGTGTCCATGCCTACTGCAAGCGTTCAGGCCCAGCGCTTTAAAGTGCTGTTGGCGGGGGTATTTAGCCAAATTTTATGTATCGGCATTGCGCGGTTTGCCTATACGCCGCTACTGCCGGTGATGCAGCAACAGAGCTGGGTTAGCGACGCCGATGGCGGCTGGCTAGCGGCGTTGAACTACGCAGGCTATATGCTAGGAGCGGTGCTGGCGGCCTCTATTCGCACGATTTATCTCAAAGACACGCTGTTTCGCATTGGCTTAGTGCTGGCCGTATTAACCACCGCCGGTATGGCGCTGACCGAACACTTTTGGGTATGGGCGGGGCTGCGCTTTTTGGCGGGGCTTTCCAGCAGTGGCTCGATGCTGTTGGCGTCAGGGCTGATTTTGCACTGGCTGATTCAGCACCGTCAGCGGGGCGAGCTGGGCATCCACTTTGCAGGTGTCGGCATTGGCATTGTGGTGGCGGCTTTAGCCGTAGAATTGATGCTGGCGCTGGCAATGAACTGGCAAGCCCAGTGGTGGGGCTTTAGCGCGTTGGGGGCGGTGCTGCTGGTGCCTGCCTGGCGCTGGTTACCGCGCCCGGTAAAACCGGTGGTAGGCAGCGCTGCCAGTCATCAAGCACCTGCAACGCCGCCTAGCCGCACCTTTATGCGTCTTATGCTGCCCGCCTACTTTTGTGCGGGCTATGGCTATGTGATCAGCGCAACGTTTTTGGTCGCGATTGTGGAGCGCGAACCGCTGCTGGCCGGGGCCGGGAACTGGGCCTTTGCGTTGGTGGGGCTGGCCGCAGCCCCCGCCGTGATGCTGTGGGATTTAATCGCGCGGCGGATTGGTTACTTAGGCGCGCTGATTGTGGCCATGCTGGTGCAGGTAGTAGGCATTGTGCTGCCTGCGATCAGCCCAACGTTACCGGGCGTGTTGATTAGCGCAGTGCTCTACGGCGGCACGTTCCTGGGTTGCGTCAGTTTAGTGCTGACCATGGCGGGTAGGCTGTACCCTGCCAGCCCCGCCCGCTTGATGGGACAAATGACGTTGGCCTACGGCGCAGCGCAGATTGTGGCCCCTGCGCTCACCGGTATGCTCGCGGAAGCCTCTGGTCATTATTATGTGGGCCTATGGCTGGCTGGTGGCTTTGTAGGGGCCGGGGCGCTGCTGTTGGCGTGGTTGCGCAGAGTGGATCAAACCGCCCAGCGGCTAGATGCCGAGGCAAAAGCAAGCTATGCCAAGCCGTGATACGTGGGCTTTCGCAGCAAAATCCACTAGGATAGGTGCTTTTTTCTGACAGGGTAGAAGGGCATGGCGTCTTCTGGACAACCGCGTATTCAGTGGCTAGGCCGCTGGGGCTTTATGTTGGCAGCCACCGGTTCGGCGGTGGGGCTAGGCAATATTTGGAAATTCCCTTATATCACAGGGGAGTATGGCGGCGGTGCCTTCGTACTGGTCTATTTAGCGTGCATCTTAGCGGTGGGCGTACCGGTAATGATGACCGAAATTGCGTTTGGTCGCCGGGGGCGTGGTAGCCCCATTGATGCTATTCGCCGTGTAGTGAATGAGTCTGGCCGCTCCTCTATGTGGTCGCTGATTGGCTGGATGGCCATGCTGTGTGGCTTTATGGTGCTATCGTTTTACGTCGTGGTGGCCGGCTGGTCCTTCTCCTATTTATGGAAAATGCTCACCGGCGGCTTGGCGGGCACCAGTGTGGACGAGATGGCGGCCGTGTTTGGTGCCAATAACGCTAACCCCATCACGCTGGGTGGCTGGAGTACCCTGGTCACGCTGCTGACCATGATCATTGTCGGTAAAGGCGTTCAGGAAGGCATCGAGAAAAGCGTTAGCTGGATGATGCCGGGGCTGGTGCTCATGCTGGTGTTGCTGATTGGATTCGGCATGTTTTCCGGCGGTTTCGGCGACGCGGTTGATTTCCTGTTCTCTTTTAAGGCGGGCAGCCTCTCTAGTGAAGGGATGTTGGCGGCCTTGGGCCACGCTTTCTTTACGCTCTCATTGGCGTCGGGTGCCATCCTGACTTACGGCAGCTACTTGCCTAAAGATGCCTCCATTGGCCGCACGACGCTGAGCGTGGCCGTGGCGGATACTGTGGTAGCACTGATGGCAGGGTTAGCAATTTTTCCAGTGATTTTTGCCAACGGCATGGACCCCGGTGAAGGCCCAGGGTTACTGTTTATGAGCCTGCCGTTAGCGTTCCAGGCGATGCCGCTGGGCACGCTGTTCGGAGCGCTGTTCTTCTTAATGCTCTCCATGGCCGCACTAACCTCCTCAATTTCCATGGTGGAAGCAACGGTCTCTTGGTTGTGCGATAACAAAGGCATGAGCCGTAAATCCGCCTCGTGGGCCACCGGTATTGTGCTGTGGCTGATCAGCACGCTGGCGATGCTGTCGTTCAACCTGGGCGCTGATTGGACGCTGGCAGGCAAGAACTTCTTTGATTGGCTGGACTACCTCACCTCCCGTTGGATGATGCCGCTGGGTGGCCTGGGCATGGTACTACTGGCCGGTTTTGTGCTGAAAAGCGAAACCTTCCGCGACGAGCTGGGGCTGGCGCCGCTGCCCTATACGCTGTGGCTGGCCATGGTGCGCTACGTGAGTCCGCTGGGTATTTTGGTGATTTTTGTCGATGCCCTTGGCCTGTACCAAGTCTCTTTTGCTGCCCACTGGCCGGTGCTGCTAGCGCTGCTGGTCCTGGTGGCAGTGGTGGGCGAAGCCATTAGCCCGCGCCTTCGCCAAGCGCTTTCCGCCCGCTAAGCGCTGCTGTTCACGCTTCACCCTGGCGGCGGCAATCGCGCCAGGGTGAGTGCCTGCCTCCATTAACTCATCCCAACAGGTGGTGTAGCGTCTTGAGCGGTGCTCACAGCGCAGCTGCCAAGGCGCGTCGGCGTCAGTCATCCCAAAGCGCAGCGTGCCTTGTCCCATTTTCTGATTAATCTCGTCTACCGCCTTCATCAAGTGAGGGTGCGCCTTGGTGGTTGGCTGTAGCAGAGAGAGCTGATACTGCTGTGCATCCACCAAGTCCAGCAGCATCACGCCTGCCTTCATAAACTGAAAGCCAGGGCGATACATCTGGTCGAGCCCTTCGCGAACGGCTTCCAGAATGACGCGAGTATCGTCGGTGGGCGCTTCAAGCGGAATCATCGCGCTAGGCGACAGCTGGGGCTGGTCCTTGCGGTGGCGGTTGGTGTTTAAAAACAGCAGGACGGCGCGGGCAAGGCTGCCTTGCTGGCGCAATTTTTCGGCACTGCGCTGGGCGTGGCGGCGCAGTGCTGCGTGAAGCTCCTCTTTTACGCCGGTGGTTTTACCAAACGAGCGTGAGGTCATGATACGCTGGCGGGGTTGCTCAACGGCATTCAACTCTAGGCAGGGCGTACCGCGCAGCTCTAAGGCGGTGCGGGCTAGAACCACCGAGAAGCATTTGCGTAGCCGTTTGGGGTCGTGCTCCCGCACATCCCAGGCGGTACGAATGCCGCTGACCGCTAGTCGTTCGGCAAGACGCCTGCCTACTCCCCACACATCGCTTACCGGCAGCTGTTTCAGCACTGCTTGGGTGGTAGCGCTTTCACCGTGGAGTAAACACACTCCTGCGTAGTGAGGCTGTTTTTTGGCTAGGTGATTGGCGAGCTTCGCCAGTGTATGCGTAGGGGCCAGCCCGATACACACCGGAAGCCCCAAATAGCGACGAATGCGGCGGCGCAGTGCTGTGCCCAGCGCTTGGCACTGGGTGTCACTGAGGCCATCCAGATAAATAAACATCTCATCGATCGAGTAGGGGGCCACTTCGGGGCACGTATCGCGCAGCAGCTGGGCAAGCCTCGCTGACATATCGCCGTACAGCTCGTAGTTAGAAGAGAGCAGGTGGATTACCCCGCGGCGGCGTAGCCCCTCTAACTGGTATGCGGGCGTGCCCATGGAGATCTCCATGGCTTTCATCTCTGCTGAGCGGGCAATCACGCAGCCGTCGTTATTCGACATCACACCAACGGGTTTGCCTTCCAACGCCGGATTGAACACCCGCTCACAGGAGACATAAAAATTATTGGCATCCACCAGCCCGATCACGGCAGATACTCGTGAATCACCGCGCGCACCACGCCCCATAGCTGGCAGTCGGTACCTTCCAGGGGCAGCGGCGGATAGTGGGGATGGGCCGAGCAGAGGTGCGGCGTGCCGCGATGCAGCGCATAGCGTTTGATCAGCACTTCTTCATCCAGCATGGTGACCAAAATATGCCCTAGGCGCGGCGTGACGCTGCGGTCGACGACCAGTAAATCACCGTCAAAGATGCCCCAACCCTCCATGCTGTCCCCTGTCGCGGTGAGGTAAAACGTTTGGGTAGGGTGCTTGATCAGCCGCGCATTGAGGTCGAGAGTGCGCGGCTCGTAATCTTGGGCAGGAGAGGGAAAGCCGCTAAAGCCTGCACGGCCTGTGAGCAGAGGAAAAGGCAGCGGCTGAGAAGTTAACGGCAAGGCTGTCGCAACCACGGTTGTTGCAAAATGGATGGGTTGAGACGGCATCGTCGGCATCCTCATGAATAAATGGTGTGTTTATGTACAGTGTATTTAAACAGTATTTATTCATGGGGGAGAAATTGCAAGCACTGCCCTCAGCGGGCTAACCATAGCCCCACGACTAGGGCGCTCACGACGGTAATAAAGAACACAAGGTTGCGAACGCGGGTATCGCGGCGAGGTTTCATGGCAATCTCCATCAAAAATTAACGGCGTCGTGGCCCATGGCCGTGTAAAAGCAGCACAAGCGCTGCGTCGAGCATGGTAACGTTTGCACCATACTATGTGCATCGTAATGTTCACATTTACGAGCGTCACCTGACGCGCCAGATTTTCGCAGTGAGACCCACTTTTATGAACGACGCTTCCCGAGTAGGCACGGCTCCTCAACCGCTTTCGTTGGCCAATGGACGGCTAGCAGCGCTGAGCTGGGGGCGGCAAGATGCGCCCACCTGGCTGGCGCTACATGGCTGGCTGGATAACGCGGCCAGCTTTACACGCTTGGCCCCGCGTTTGGTGAGCGCACTGGGCATTCGGATTGTAGCGATTGATTTTCGTGGCCACGGGCACTCCGCTCATGCCCCCGCTGGCAACGACTACGCGCTATGGGATTACACCCATGATGTGCTGGATGCCATGGAGGCGTTGGGCCTTGAACAAGCCACGCTGCTTGCTCACTCCATGGGGGCGGCGGTCTCTTGCCTGCTGGCCGCGGCGTTACCGGAAAAAGTCGCCCGCTTAATTCTGATCGACGGCTTAGGCGCGCTGAATACACCTGCTGAAGAGACGGCAGGCCAACTGCGCAAAGGCTTAATCGCTCATCGGCGCCCGCCTTCCCGCGCGCCTCGTTACCCGGATATTGAGAGCGCCGTGGCGGCGCGCGTGGCGGGGGGCGTCACGCCACTAGATAGCATCACCGCCACGCCGCTGGTCGATCGCAACACCCAGGCCACCGCCGATGGCAAAGTACAAATGCGTACCGATAGCCGCCTGCTCAAGCCCTCGCTGGTGCGCTTTACACCGCAGCAGGTGCTGGCCGTTTTGGCTGAGATCCAAGCCCCCGTGCTATTAATAGAAGGAGAGCAAGGGATTTTGGGCGAGCGCGCCTGGGCAGCCCAAACAAGGCAGGCGGTGCCGCGACTCACCCGGCACGTGCTGGCAGGTGGCCACCATCTGCATTTGGAACCACAGGCCGTTGAGCGTGTGGCCGAGGTGATTTGCTTAGAAGGCTGCACGGCCAGTTAACGCCGCATCAAAAGAAAAGCGCGTGCGTATGAGACGTCATGCCACAAAGGAGGGGCAGAACGTGGTCAGCCAATTAACGGGGAGGACGCCGGGCGGTGGCAATAAAGTAGCGCTGGTGCTCGGTAGCGGCGGCGCCAGAGGCTATGCGCATATTGGCGTGATTGAAGCGCTGGAGGCGCGTGGTTTCGAGATTATTTCGATTGCCGGATGCTCCATGGGAGCGCTGATCGGCGGCATTTACGCCTCGGCCAAGCTGCCGGAGTACCGGGAGTGGGTGTGTAACCTTGATTACTTGGACGTGCTCAAGCTGGTCGATGTGACCTGGAGCCCCATGGGGGCGATGCGTGCCAACAAAGTGATGAGCAAGCTGGAGGAGCTAGTGGGCGACCGGCTGATTGAAGACCTGCCCATTCCAGTGACCACCGTGGCCACCGACCTCGTGCGCCAGCGGGAAGTATGGTTTCAAAACGGCCCGCTGCTACGCGCCATTCGAGCCTCGATTGCGGTGCCAGGGGTGATTACCCCCGTGCACATTGGCGAACAGGTGCTGGTGGATGGCGGGTTACTCAACCCGCTGCCAATGATGCCAGTGTTGGCTGCCCATGAGGCGGATTTCGTGGTGGCGGTGAACGTCACCGCTCACAGCCCGCAGTCGGTCACGCTGGAGGAGCTGCTGCCACAAGAAGAGAGTAGCGACAGCCGCACCGCCCTGGAGCGGGACCGCGACGCCAATATTGGCGGCTGGATGGAGGAGGTGCGCGCGACCACGCGGCGGCTATGGGGTGGCCTAGGCGGCAGCAGTGAAGAGAGCGACGACGATGAAACAGTAGACCTGCGCGGCAAGCGCGAGTGGGGCAAGCTGGATATGATTCTGGAATCGTTTGATATTACCCAGGCAGCGCTAGCGAAGTACAAGGTGGCTGGCTACCCACCGGACGTGCTGATCGAAATTCCTAAAACGGTATGCAGCACCTACGAGTTTCACCGGGCGAAGGAGCTCATCCGCTTAGGCCGCCACTTGGCCGATGAAGCCTTGGAGCGGCGCATGCCTAGCATTGCCTCTGACGCTACTAAATAAACAACATGAATTACTGCCCGCGTTTGCGCAGCAAAATATACATCGCCCCGGTGCCGCCATCGATATCCGTGGCAGAGCAGAACGCCAGCACGCCGGGCCACTCGCGCAGCCACGCATTGGTGTGGCTTTTCAGTACCGGGAAATCAGAGGTGGTGCCCCAGGCTTTGCCATGCACCACCAGCACACAGCGCAGCCCTTGGCCTGCGGCATCGCGAAGAAAGCTCTCTAGCTCTACCCGCGCCTCTTCCAGGGTATAGCCGTGAAGGTCTAGCCCTGCCTGCCAGGCCATTTGGCCGCGCTTCAATTGGCTAAACGTGCGCCAGGGCAGGTCGGGCACGCTGAACTCTAAATACTCTGATGGCCGTACGGCTTCCACCCGACCATCAGACGTGCGCCCGCTGGTTTGCAGTGTATTGCTCTCTACCGCCGCTCGGCGGCGCGCTTCGCTGGTGTCTGACTGGCGTTTGGGCTTACCGGGGTCGGCTTGGTTGGTGGCAATACGGCGTACGCCTGCCGCCTGCAGCGCTTGGCGAAAGGCACTGATATCGTCATCGTTGGGCAGGTGTCGCGTCATGGTCGGCTCGAATCAACTAAGTAGTGGTGAAAAAAGGGGCGGTGGATAAAAAAACGCTAAGGCGAGACAGTATAGCGAGCTTGGCGCTGCTGTGAACCGGGCAGCGTCAAAGGTACAATCCCCCAACGAACTTTTGACGCCAGGAGCCCTTGTGACCACGCACCTCTCTGATGAGTCCTCCCCCTCAACGCTATCACTGCCTGATACGGCGCTGATAAGCGATCTTTACACACTGCGGGACTATTTGCGCTGGGTATCCAGCGAGTTCTATCTGGCGGGGTTGCACTATGGGCACGGCACGCAGTCACCCTGGGATGAGGCGGTCGCGCTCTGCTTAGGCGCGCTGCACCTGCCTTGGAACGTCGACCCCGCCGTGTTGGATGCGCGGCTGCTGCCAGTTGAGCGCGAGCGGATTATTCGCTTAGCCCGGGAGCGTGTCACCACGCGCCGCCCGTTGCCTTATCTACTGGGAGAGGCCTTCTTTGCAGGCTACCCGTTTAACGTGGATGAGCGCGTGCTGATTCCCCGCTCGCCGATTGCCGAGCTGATCGAAGATGGCTTTGCGGCCTGGTTTCCAGAAGAACCACCCGCCCGCGTGCTGGATTTATGCACCGGCTCCGGCTGCATTGGCATCGCCACGGCGCTGGTGCTGCCGACCTGCGAAGTGGCCCTGGCGGATATCAGCCAGGATGCCTTGGCCGTGGCACGGCAGAATATTACCCGCCACGATGTCGGCGACCGCGTGCGCGCCGTGGAATCGGACGTGTTCAACGGCCTGGAAGGGCAGCGCTTTGACCTGATCGTTTCCAACCCGCCCTATGTGGATGAGCGCGACTTAGCCACGATGCCCGCCGAATTTCGCCATGAGCCAGCCCTGGCGCTGGGCGCGGGCAGCGACGGTCTTGATGTCGTGCGGCGTATTCTGCGCGAGGCCCGCGAGCACCTAACTTCAGAGGGCTGGCTGATTGTTGAAGTTGGCAACTCTGACCGCCATGTGGAGGCTGCCTTCCCCGAGGTGCCCTTTATCTGGCTTGAATTCGAGCGTGGCGGCCAGGGCGTGTTTGCCCTGAGCGCCGCTGAACTCGACGCCCATGCGGCGTCTTTTGCGTGAGGAATTAACGCCCATGTCTGGCAATACGTTTGGCAAACTGTTTACCGTCACCACTTTTGGCGAAAGCCACGGCCCCGCATTAGGGGCCATTGTGGATGGTTGCCCTCCTGGCATTGCGATTAGCGAAGAGGACCTGCAGGGCGATTTAGACCGTCGCCGCCCCGGCAGCTCGCGCCACACCACCCAGCGCAAAGAGCCGGATCAGGTGCGCATTCTTTCCGGCGTGTTTGAAGGCAAAACCACTGGCACCTCGATTGGCTTATTGATTGAGAATACCGACCAGCGCTCGAAAGATTACTCTAAGATCAAAGACCAGTTCCGCCCCGCCCACGCGGACTACACCTACCACCACAAGTATGGCCACCGGGACTACCGGGGTGGCGGCCGTTCCAGCGCCCGCGAAACCGCCATGCGCGTGGCGGCGGGTGCCATTGCCAAAAAGGTGCTGGCGGCACAGGGCATTCAAATTCGCGGCTATATGAGCCAGCTTGGCCCGATCAAGATCGACTTCAAAACCTGGGAAGCCGTCGACCAGAACGCCTTCTTCTGCCCCGACCCCGATAAAGTAGCCGAGCTGGAAAGCTACATGGATCAACTGCGACGGGACCAAGACTCCGTGGGCGCGGAAATTACCGTAATTGCCGATGGCGTACCCGTGGGCCTGGGCGAGCCAGTCTTCGACCGTCTAGATGCTGATCTAGCGCACGGTTTGATGAGCATTAATGCGGTAAAAGGGATCGAGATTGGCGCGGGCTTTGGCTGTATTGCCCAGCGCGGCAGTGAACACCGCGACGAGATGACGCCGGAAGGCTTTCTCTCCAACCACGCGGGCGGCGTGCTGGGTGGTATTTCCAGCGGGCAGCCCATTGTGGCTCGGTTGGCACTGAAACCTACCTCCAGCATTACCACGCCGGGCCGCTCCATTGATGTCCATGGTGAACCAGTCGAAGTGATTACCAAAGGGCGTCACGACCCTTGTGTGGGCATTCGAGCGACGCCCATTGCCGAAGCCATGATGGCGATTACGCTGTTGGATCATTGGCTGCGCCACCGGGGCCAAAACGCTGATGTTAGCGTTGATACACCGCGATTAGGTCAGCGATAACGCCAAGGTGTGCTGAGTGGTTCGCTGCTACACTCAAGGAAGACGGTTAAGGAGTCGCCTATGAAAATTAACGTTGAGTTTGACCTGACGCCGGCTGAGTTTCGGCAGTCGCTAGGGTTGCCGGATGTAGAGGCGTTCCAGCAGAGCCTGCTGGATAATATTCAGCGGCAGATGGAATCAGGGGTAGAAGGTTATGACCCCATGAGCTTAATGCGCCCTTTCCTGCAGCAACCCATGATGCAGCAGGGGCTTTCACAGGGGCTTGCTAACTTTGGCACCTATCAGCAAATGATGCTGGATATGCTGCGTCAGGCCGGTAGTGCCCATACGGGTGGTGCCAGTAACGGCACCCAAGATAGCGAACCATCGTCAGCGGCAAACGAGAAAAGCACCAAGGCGAAAGCCACGGCCTCTTCTCGCTCTCGCGCCAAAGAGTAGGCGATAAAGGCGCTATCAAATACGTGGCACTGTGAGGCTGAGTCAGAGGCGGCTGTAGGGTATGCAGAGGGGCCGTAGGAAGCTCCTTGTTGCAAAGCAGCATGCTAAGCATTACTCTTTTTGCAGTGCAGCAATTTGCGATGTGATGAGCCACTCCAGGCTCATGCCAAGGAATGAGAGACAGGAGCAACCACAATGCAAGACAAAATGATGGACGCCTTTAACGCCCAAACTCGCCAGATGTTTGAGCCGATGCGCAAGATGAACTCGCTGATGCTCAATAACATGGAAAAAATGACCCAGTACCAGCTGGAAGCGATGAAACGCTACAGTCAGATGGGCACCGAGCGCATCCGCAGCGCGACAGAAATTAATGATGCCGAGAGCCTGCGCGATTTCGGTACCAAGCAAGCGGAAATGATGAACGAGCTTTCTCAGCAGATGCAGGAAGACGCGCGGGTGATGAGCGAGATGAGCCTGCAGTTCAAATCTGAAATGGAAAAGCTGTTTAGCGAAGCCGGACAAAAAATGAGCGAACAAGTGAGCGCTACAGCCAAGGGTGAACAGCCCGCGAAGGCCTCAAGCCAGTCGTCTCGTAAAAGCTAATCGTCAGTAGTGTCCGCGGCGCCTTTGAGGCGCCGCGTTCTTTTACAGCGTTCTTAAGCGTGTTGCCAGGGCAACCATTGCTCAGTTGGTGAGGGGGAAAGTCGTATGCAGTCAGGGTGGAAAATGCCGTCTCAACCGTTGTCCCAGCAAGATATGGAGGCATGGAAGGCACAGCTTGACGACATAAGTGAACAGTACAAAGGTCTGCTAGAGGACCTGCTGTCACGTATGGCGCCCAGCGAAGCCGCTGACTCCGTTTATAGCGACATGCGCGAAAGCTTTGAAGCCGCTGCTCGTTCGCTGATGAGTAACCCGAATTTGCTGTGGCAAACCCAGTCGCGCTTGATGCAAGACCAGTGGTTGCTGTGGCAGCAGGGTGTACGCACCATGGCCGGTGAGCAGGTGGCACCCTTGATAACGCCGCCCAAGAACGACCGCCGTTTTAAAGATGAGGCCTGGACTACAGACCCCTACTACATGGCGATCATGCAGCAGTATTTGCTGTTTTCGCAGATGGTCGAAGAGCTGATTAACGACCTGGATGTAGACCCTACCCTCAAGCGCAACTTAACGTTCTACGCGCGCCAGTTGGTGAATGCGATGTCGCCTACCAACTTCGTCTCCACCAACCCAGAAGTGATGCGCCGCACCCTGGAAACCAAGGGGCAGAATCTCGTCGATGGCCTCACTCGGCTACGGGAAGATTTAGCCAACTCAGCGGAAGGCATCAACGTACGCATGACCGACCGCAGCGCCTTTGGCGTGGGCGAGAACATTGCGGTAACGCCTGGCTCTGTGGTGTATGAAAACGAACTGATTCAGCTGATTCAGTACACGCCAACCACCGAAAACACCTTTAAAACGCCGCTGCTGATTGTGCCGCCCTGGATCAATAAGTACTACATTCTGGACCTGCGGCAAGATAACTCGCTGGTGAAGTGGTTGGTGGATCAAGGCCACACGGTATTTCTGATCTCCTGGCGTAACCCTGGCCCCGAACAGCGCGATATTACCTGGGCCGACTATATGCAGATGGGCCCCATCAGTGCGATGGAAGCGATTGAGCAGGCCTGCGGCGAGAAGTCAGTCAACCTGCTGAGCTACTGCGTAGGCGGCACGCTGACCGCCTCCACCGTGGCGTATCTCACCAGCACCCGCCGTGGCCGCAAGGTGAAGTCGGTCACTTACATGGCCACGCTGCAGGACTTCCGAGATCCGGGCGATATCGGCGTGTTCCTGAACGAGCGCGTGGTGCAGGGTATTGAGCAAACCATGCAGATGAAGGGCTACCTGGATGGCCGCTCCATGGCCTACACCTTCAACCTGCTGCGGGAAAATGATCTGTTCTGGTCGTTCTATATCAATAACTACCTGAAGGGCGAGACTCCCGCCGCCTTCGATTTGCTCTACTGGAATACTGATGGCACCAACCTGACGGCAGGCACCCACGCTTGGTACCTGCGCCATATGTATCTGGAAAACCGCTTGGTAGAGCCCGGTGGCATCGAGCTAGACGGGGTCAAAATCGACCTGCGCAAAGTCTCAACCCCCAGCTACTTTGTCTCCACCAAAGAAGACCATATCGCCAAGTGGAACAGTACCTACTACGGTGCGCTGCTACCCAAAGGCCCGGTAACCTTCGTGCTGGGCGGCTCTGGGCATATTGCCGGTATCGTGAACCCGCCCCATAAAAACAAGTACGGCTACTGGACCAACGACACGCTGCCCGAGACCCACGAGGAGTGGATGGAAGGCGCTACGTTTAACGAAGGCTCCTGGTGGCCCCATTGGCAAGCCTGGATGACCGACAACGGCTACGTGGATGCAGACCCGAAGAAACTGGTACCTGCCCGCCAGCCAGGGGAAGGGGAGCTAACAGTGATCGAACCCGCGCCGGGCCGCTATGTGCGGATGACGATTCCCGAGGTGCTAGGGGAAATCCCCAGCAGCACTTAATCCGGCGCTTAGCAGACGGCTTTTTAAGAAGCCGCCTAAAACGAAGCCCCCTGCCACGAATGTGGCAGGGGGCTTTTTCATGGCCGAGGTGCTGTTGACATCAACGCCGACGCACAAACCCCGGCAGCAGGAACAGCCCAGCGAGTAGCCAGATGGGCAGGCTGCCCATGCGGGTAAACGGGGTGAGCCCTTCCATGGCGTAGAACTCGCCCGTGAGGTAGGTGGTTTCAAACTGTGGGGCGCGGTCTACCAGTTCGCCACGAGGGTTAATAATGGCGGTGATGCCGTTGCTGGTAGCGCGAACTACGTAGCGGCCATTTTCCAGCGCACGCAGGCGGGCCATTTGCAGGTGCTGGTGCGGGCCAATGGAGGCACCAAACCAAGTGTCGTTGGAAACCGTCACGATCACGCCGCTATCGGCGGCCCGCTGTGCGACGAGCTGTGGGTAGATGATTTCGTAGCAAATGGCGTTACCGATCGCCACTCCTGCTGCTTGCATCGGCACCTGCTCCGATGCGCCTTTGCTAAAGCTGGACATCGGCAGGTCAAAGAAGTCGATGGTCCCGCGCAGCAGGCTCTCTAGCGGCAGGTACTCCCCAAACGGCACCAGGTGCTCTTTCTGGTAGCTGCCTTCCACGTCGCCTACGCCAATCACGCTGTTAAAGTAGCGGTTATTCTCATCTAGCTGAACGATGCCGGTCAACAGGGCGGCTTCTGGCGGCAGGTTGGCCTGCACGCGCTCAAGCACTGGCCGTGCTTGGCTATCAATCATGGGTAGCGCGGTTTCAGGCCATAAGATCAGATCCGCTTCATCCGCCACTTCGCGGGTTAAGTCGCTGTAAATATTCGCAGCGGTGCGCTGGCCTTCAGGCGTCCATTTTAACAGCTGGGGCAGGTTGCCCTGCAGCAGCGCGACGCGAGTGGGTTCTCTTACCGGCGTTGTCCACTGGCTTGGCAGTACGAAAGGAGCTAGCCAGATAGCGGCCAGCGGTAGCGCTGCCCACCACTGGCGGCGCAGCAGTTCCGCCCCTAACGTGCCGGTAAGCACCACCAGCAGCGAGAGTAAGTACACACCTCCAACGGGTGCCCAACTGGCCAGCGGAGAATCCACGTAGCTGGACCCCACCAACAGCCAGGGAAAGCCGGTGAACAAGTAAGTGCGCAGCACCTCGCCCAGCACCCACGCACCAGCAAAGGTGAGCAGCGCCCAGCGGGGGCCGATGAAGCGGCGGTAGAGCCAGAACGTGCCCGCAAAGAAGAGCGCCAGCACGCTCACAAACAGCGCGGTTAAAAAGACCGCGAGCGACACACCGGTGTAGCCGTAGTCGTGAATCGATACGTAAACCCATGAGGTGCCGCTAGCAAACAGCGCCACGCCATACAGCCAGCCTTTTAACGCGGCTTGGCCAGGGCTTAAGGTATGCAGCCCGACATACAGCAGGCCAATGGCCACAGGGCCAAGCCACCAAAGCTCAAACGGGGAAGCGGTAAGCGTGGTAAAGCCGCCAGCCACTAAGGCGGCTAGCAGCTGAAACGTCAACGTGGGTGTGAACCCCATAACGATATCCTATCAACAGTGTGAGGTAGGCAAGGTGAGGGCGACAGGCTAGTCGTCTTGGCTTTCGTCTTCCGCAGGTTCGCTATCGCGATAGGCCTCAAGTAGACGTATCCGGCGGTTATCGGCGTTCAGAATCACAAACCGCCAGCCGCCTAAGCTGGTGTGCTCGCCTCGGCCTGGCAGATGACCAAACTGCTGCATCACAAGGCCGCCCACCGTATCGAATTCGTCATCAGAGAATTCGGTGCCAAAGCGCTCGTTAAAATCTTCAATCGGGGTGAGGGCGCGAATCGCGAAGTGGCCGTTCTCCAGCGTGCGGATATCGTCCTCTTCATCGGTATCATGCTCATCTTCGATATCCCCGACAATCTGCTCAAGAATATCTTCAATGGTGATGATGCCCGCTGTGCCGCCGTACTCATCCACCACGATCGCCATATGGTTATGGGTTTCGCGGAACTCTTTGAGCAGCGTGTTCAAACGCTTTGACTCAGGAATAAACATGGCAGGGCGCAGCACGTCTTCCAGCTTGAACGCATCGCGGCTCTCTTGCGATTGCGACAGCAGCGGCAGCAGGTCTTTGACCAGCAGGATGCCCTTTACGTCGTCCAGGTTTTCGCCCACCACCGGGTAGCGCGAATGGCCGGTCTCTTGGATCAACGGTAGGTAGTCATCCCACGTTTGGTCGAGGGTAATCGCCGATACCTGAGAGCGTGGGATCAAGATTTCACGCACTTGCTGATCGCTGATCTCAAGCGCGCCCTCAATAATCATGATGGCGTCTTGATCCAGCTTCAGTTTCCCTGCGGTGTGGCGTAAAAACGTCATCAGCTCGTCTCGCGAGCTGGGTTCGTCATTGTCTCCGGAAAGGGCGCCAAAGAGTTTCTCGAGCCATGATTTTTGATTGGGGTTGCTCGATCGGTCTTCGCTCATTGCGTCAAATCTCTCTCAGTTACGGACAGAATGTTACGGAAAAGGTAGTTCGGAAAATATTGTACGGAGAAGCGGTCACGAATGGGTGACCACGCTTCAAGTGACCGTTTTATCACTGAGTGACAGCAGACACCACCCTAAACGTACGTTTGGCTCAAGGTAGCAGCTTACACGTGATAAGGATCAGGAATATTAAGGGTGGCCAGCAGCTCGCGTTCTAGCTGCTCCATCTCTTCGGCTTCCTGCTCTTCGATATGGTCGTACCCCATCAGGTGCAGGGTGCCGTGTACGACTATGTGGGCATAGTGGTGGGCCAGCGGCTTCTGCTGCTCTTCGGCTTCACGGGCGACTACGGCATGGCAAATAATCAGGTCGCCCAGCAGCGGCAGGGTAATGCCGGGTGGGTTTTCAAACGGGAAAGAGAGCACGTTGGTGGGCTTATCTTTTTCCCGGTAGTCGCGATTAAGCGCCTGGCTCTCTTCTTCATCCACAAAACGAATGGTGAGCTCTAGGCGGTCATCATCCGGGTGGCGAGAAAAGACACAGCCCACCCAATGGGTGAGCTGTTCAAGCGAGGGTAGCAGTGGCTCATCAATCGCCGCTTGCCGGTCGATTATGATGTCGCTCATCGTTAGGCTTCTCCCGAACGTTCGCTATTGCGCTCTAACGCCTGCATACGCGCTTCACGCTCTTGCTGGCGTGCTTCGCGGCGGGCGCGCTCTTGAACTTCCTGCTCGGATTCAAACTCGTCGTAAGCCTCAATGATGCGCTGAACCAGCGGGTGGCGCACCACATCTTTCGCGGCAAAGTGGGTCACGCCGATTCCTGGCGTATCTTTGAGCACGTCGAGCACTTGCGAGAGGCCTGAACGCTGCCCGCGCGGTAAGTCGACCTGGGTAATATCCCCGGTAATCACGGCGGTGGAACCAAAACCAATCCGCGTCAGGAACATTTTCATCTGCTCCGGCGTGGTGTTCTGGCTCTCATCCAGAATGATGTAGGAGTTGTTCAGCGTACGGCCACGCATATAGGCCAGCGGAGCAATCTCGATCACCTGACGCTCGATCAGCTTCGCCACCTGCTCAAAACCGATCATTTCATACAGCGCGTCGTACAGCGGGCGCAGGTAGGGGTCGATTTTTTGAGCAAGGTCGCCCGGCAAGAAGCCGAGTTTCTCACCGGCTTCTACCGCTGGGCGCACCAGCAGAATGCGGCGCACTTCTTGCTGATTGAGCGCTTCTACCGCAGCGGCCACGGCCAGGTAGGTTTTACCGGTACCCGCTGGCCCAATGCCGAAGTTGATATCGTGTTCGCGAATGCTCTGCACGTAGCGTTGCTGATTCAGCCCGCGTGGCTTAATCATAGTGCGCGGCGTGCGCATGATGACTTCATCGCTACCGCCTTCGCCATCGTCTTCCTCTTCCAGGGCTTCAAGCCCGGATTCTTGGAGGAACAGATGCACGGTATCCGCCGATAGCTCGTCGGCGGCGGTTTCACGGTAAAGGTGTTCCAGCACGTTAGCCGCCGCTTTAATACGGTTAGCGGCACCGGCCAGCTGAAATACGTTGCCACGGTTGCGTAACGTCACATCCAGGCGGCTCTCAATCAGCTTTAGATGCTCGTCCTGTTGGCCGCAGAGGCTAGCGAGACGCTGCGGGTCATTGGGTTCAAGGCTTAGGGTGATAATGCGATTGGCCTGAGGTGATGGCTGGCTCAAGAGTAAGAAACCCGTTAGTTGATGTGTGTGAGTCTCAGCTTACTGCCCCGGCGGTGCCGGGGCAATTACCTACGATAAGCAAGCGATCAATAACGCTCGGCAGAGGCGAGTTCAGCGCGCAGCGAATTGGGCAGCGCTTCGGTGATCTCTACATCGACAAAGTAGCCGATTAGCTCGGTGGGGTTAGCGGCGCGGAAGTTCACCACGCGGTTGTTCTCGGTACGCCCAGAGAGCTGGCCGGGGTCTTTCGGAGAAAACCCGGTCACCAGGATACGCTGAGTAGTGCCTACCATGCGGCGGCTAATTTGCGCAGCCTGCTGAAGAATGCGCTCTTGCAGAATAGCCAAGCGCTGCTTCTTCACGCTTTCAGGGGTGTCATCCGGCAAGCCTGAAGCGGGCGTGCCGGGGCGCGCCGAGTAAACAAAGCTGAACGAGTGATCGAAACCGATACGGTGGATCAGGTCCATCGTGGCCTCGAAATCCTCTTCTGTTTCACCGGGGAAGCCGACAATAAAGTCAGAGGAGAAACTGATATCCGGGCGATTAGCGCGGATACGCTCCATCTTCTCGATGTACTCTTCCGCCGTGTGGCCGCGCTTCATGGCGCTCAGAATACGGTCAGAGCCAGACTGTACCGGCAGGTGCAGGTGGCTTACCAGCTCAGGAATATCCGCATAGGCGTCTACCAAGCTATCCGTAAACTCCACCGGGTGAGAGGTGGTGAAGCGAATACGGTCGATGCCATCCACCGCTGCGATGCAGGCGATTAGCTCGGCAAGGTCAATCTCGTCGCCGTCTTCGTTGTCGCCTCGGTAGGCGTTCACGTTCTGGCCCAGCAGGTTGATTTCACGCACGCCCTGGTCGGCTAAGTGCATGACTTCATCCATCACCGCTTCAAACGGGCGGGAGACTTCTTCACCGCGAGTGTAGGGCACCACGCAGAAGGTGCAGTACTTAGAGCAGCCTTCCATGATCGACACAAACGCTGTGGCACCATCAGATTTGGGTTGCGGCAGGTGGTCGAACTTCTCGATTTCGGGGAAGGTGACATCCACCGCCGCAATTTGATTATTGGCACGGGCGTCGAGCATCTTTGGCACCCGGTGCAGGGTTTGCGGGCCAAAAATCATATCTACGAAAGGAGCGCGTTTACGCAGCGCTTCACCTTCTTGGCTGGCCACGCAGCCGCCCACGCCAATCACAAGGTCCGGATTGGCGTCTTTGAGCTTTTTCCAGCGGCCTAACTGGTGGTAGACCTTATCCTGAGCTTTTTCACGAATCGAGCAGGTGTTCAGCAGAATCACATCTGCTTCCTTCTCGTTATCGGTTAGCTCCAGCTGGTGAGATTCGCCGAGTAGGTCCGCCATACGCGAGGAGTCGTACTCGTTCATTTGGCAGCCGTGCGTTTTGATGAAGAGCTTCTTCGCCATCGGTACCTGTCATCTATGGGTCGTCGGGGGAGACGAGGGATGAATGAAATAACGGTTGGGCAGCGATTGGTGCGGCCGTTGAATGCCTGCATTATACGGATACACGAAACCAGGGGCTAGGCATTCCCCCGTAATCGATACTTGACCCGAGCGTTTCAATCAGTATACTACGCACCGTGTTTGAGCAGTTCCTCGATAGCTCAGTTGGTAGAGCAAATGACTGTTAATCATTGGGTCGCAGGTTCGAGTCCTGCTCGAGGAGCCAA
>NZ_FODB01000056.1:20291-23450 GCF_900110265.1 Vreelandella aquamarina
CGATAGCTCAGTTGGTAGAGCAAATGACTGTTAATCATTGGGTCGCAGGTTCGAGTCCTGCTCGGGGAGCCATTGGCGTATCACCTTTCCTATCTGAATGATTTTATCGCCCGTTGCCACCTGGCATCTTGGGTGTTTTTACGTGTGTATTTGTTAGCTGTCCGTCCCTTCTTAACGCCTGCCTATCGTATGACGTACACTATGTTTCCAATTCATGGCGTAGGAAGGTGTCGTGGGAGAAGCGGCTAGCCTGCAGGCGCTGCAGGTCTTTAAGTGTTTGAGTGATGAAACGCGGCTGATGCTGGTGCTGCTGATTGCTAAAGAGCAGTCGCTGTGCGTGTGTGAGATGACCTATGCGCTGGAGGAGTCTCAGCCCAAGGTGTCTCGCCATTTGGCGCAGCTGCGCCAGTGCGGCCTGCTGATGGATCAGCGGGAAGGGCAGTGGGTCTATTACCGTTTAGCGCCGCAGCTACCTGCCTGGGCGCAGTCGATTATTGAATCCGCTGCGCAGGGGAGTGCGGTGCAGCTTAACGCGCTGACGCAGCGTTTGACGCGTATGGGAGATCGCCCTGCGCGGCGTGCCGCGCTCTGCTAGCGGTTATGATTTAGTCAGCACACACAAAAACGCCAGCCCGAGGGCTGGCGTCTTCGTACTTAGGGTAGCTCAAGCCGTTTACTTAACGCTTGGCCATGCGCTGTTGGTTTTGCAGGTGTACATAGTCAAGCAGCACTTCGGCGGCCTCGAGCACGTGCGCACGGTCGACCGGCACTTCTTCTTCGTTGCCTTCCGTTTCGCCTTCGCTTTCTACTTCAGGGTCTTCTGTCGGGGTGGTGCCGTCGCTACGTGCATCCATCCACTCTTCCAGTTCAGGCAGCCCCAGGGCGCGGCGGCGCTGGTTTTCCAGCGAGAGCTGTTCGGCTTCTTGGGCTTCTAGCTCGCGTTGGCGCTGCTCCCGGTTCAGGCTGACGCTGGTGTGCTGTTCACGCAGCTGGCGAGCCAGCGTGGATTGGCGCTCCAGGTAGCGGAAGTTGGGGTTCTCTTTGGCGCGCTCTTCATGGCGAGTAATCAGCGTCGGCAGTACACGTTCCGGCTCGCCGTAGCGGCGGTACTGAGCGTTCTGTACGGTGTCCCAGGCCAGGGCGTTGTCCAGGCTGCTCTCGCCAATCCGCTCTGGGTCAATCAGGCTGGGGAAGGTGATGTCGGGCTCGACGCCGCGATTCTGGGTGCTGTCGCCAGAGATACGGTAGAACTTGGCGCGGGTTAGCTTGATCTGGCCGTGGCTAAGCTCGTTCAGGGTTTGAACGGTGCCTTTGCCGAAGGTCGATGCGCCCACCACAATGCCACGACCATAATCCTGAATGGCACCGGCGAAGATTTCCGACGCCGAGGCCGAGAGGCGGTTCACCAGCACGGTCAGCGGGCCGTCGTACACGGTGCCTGCTTCGCTGTCGCCGTACAGCTGAATGCGGCCCTGGGCGTCGCGTACTTGCACGGTGGGGCCACGGTCGATAAACAGGCCGATCAGCGAGTTAGCTTCCTGGAGCGCACCGCCGCCGTTATTACGCAGATCTAGTACGATACCTTCAACGCCCTCTTTTTTCAGTTTTTCGATTTCGCGGGCTACATCGCGGGTGGTGCTGCGATACTCCTCTTCACCGGCCTGCCACGCATCAAAATCAACGTAGAACGTGGGAACGTTAATCACGCCAATGCGGTGAGGAGCGCCGTCGCGTTTAACTTCAATCACTTCGCTGTCAGCTGCCTGATCTTCCAAGCTCACCGTGTCGCGGGTGATTTCGACGATTTGCGAGCGGGTCATATCCACCGCCTGGGCCGGCACCACGTCCAGGCGGACCACGGAGCCTTTCGGGCCGCGAATCAGGTCGACGACGTTATCCAGGCGCATGCCCACCACGTTGACCATCTCTCCCTCTTCCTGGCCCACGGCGATAATGCGGTCGGCGGGTTCTAATACGCCTGCGCGATCCGCAGGGCCACCGGGTACGAGGCTAGAGACCTTGACGTACTCGCCGTCGGATTGCAGTAGCGCGCCTATGCCCTCCAGTGAGAGGCTCATTTGAATGTCAAAAGATTCGCCTTGGCGAGGAGAGAGGTAGCCGGTATGCGGGTCGATGGTGCCGGAGACAGCCGCCATCAGCAGCCCAAAGACATCTTCCGATTCCGTTTGGCGTAACCGCGAAAGCTGGCCTTCATAACGTTGGCGCAGGTTGTCTTCGATCTGCTCTGCGTCTTGGTCGGTGAGGGCGAGGGTCAGGGCGTCGTTTTTCAGCCGTTTGCGCCATAGCTCATCCAGCTCGCTTTCGCGGCTGGCCCAGGGAGCGTCTTCGCGGTTGACTTCCAAGCGTTCGTTGCTATCGAACTCCAACGATAAACCGTCGTCCAATTCGGCAAGCAGCCATTCCAAGCGGTTGGTGTGCCGCTCGCTGAGACGGTTGTAAAGCGCAAACGCATCGTCTAAGTCGCCGTCGAACAGCGCGTCGGCCATGTCGTCTTCGAGGTGGCGATAGGGTTCGATGTCACGGTTCAGTAAGTAGCTGCGCTGACCATCAAGAATGTCCAGATAGCGCTGGAAAGCTTCCTGTGACCACTGTTCGTCGAAATCAATATCGGCATAATGGCCATAGCGGAGGGCTTCCGCAATTTCCACCGCCGCTTGGCGTTGTTCGTCGGTCGGCGCAAGTTGCGCCAGCGCTGCCGGGCTGGTGATCACCAGCATCACGGCAAGGGCGACCGAGCGCGAAAGCGTTGCAAACAAGCTCATCAGTCAAGCTCTCCCGGATTTGTGTACACTCATTCTTCCCTAGCAGCCTGTCGGACTTTCCGTTGCACCGTGAGATACTGACCACCGTCATCGCCGAGCTGAGAAGATCGCCATGAGCCGCTTCATCCCTGTGGATCGCCAGACCGATTACCTGCTGCCGCCTTCGGTAGACGAGTGGTTGCCCGATGGTCACCTGGCGCGGTTCGTTGTCGATGTTGTCGAACAACTGGACCTCTCGACGTTGACCCGGCGTTACATGGGGCGGGGTTCCAAGGCACATCACCCGGCGGTGCTACTGAGCCTGCTGATCTACGGCTACGCCACCGGGGTGGTCTCCAGCCGCAAGATCGAGCGTGCCACCTATGACTCGGTGGCG
>NZ_FODB01000047.1 GCF_900110265.1 Vreelandella aquamarina
AACCTCGGCTAGAAAGGCGGTGTCCGGCTGCTTCTTTAACTGTGTTAGGAACGCGCTGGCATCGTTATAGCCGATCTTTTCCTGACGCTGATAAAACGCGTCGGTGCGATAGCGCAGCACCGCGTTCCAGACAAACCGCACGCACCCAAACGTCCGCGCCAGCAAGGCTGCTTGCTCAGGCGTGGGATAGAAGCGGTATTGGTAGGCGCGCTCGGCTTTCATGCTTGACACTTTAGACGAAATATTGTAAGGATGCAAAACACAAGGCGTCCTGGCGGACGCCGCGCTATCCATCCTCGCACTAAAAGTACGAGGTTTTCCGCGCTAACTGATAAAACGCCTGTTCCATGGTAAACCGCGTGCCCAGCAAACCTACGCAGGCAATGCCCTGGCGTTGCAGCACCTGGGCCGTGGCATCGGCGATATGCAATAGCGGAATGGAGACCGCCGCTGCCAATATCTCGGCAGTCGCCTGCCAGTTACCCTGATGCTGCAGCGCCTCTATCTCGGCAAAATCCGCGCTGTACAGCACCACCCTGGCAGAGTGCAGCCCGCCCAGCGCCGTGCGCACATGCTGGTTGACGAGGCGGTAGTAGGTTTGAGTGGACTCCCAGCTCATGCCGCCGATCAAGCCGATGGTTTTCATGGATGCACTTCCACCTTCTGGTCACAAGAAAGAGAGTGTATTGCGAAGGCAGCAGACAAGGCTCCGGACTCTATCAGAGGCTCAAATGCTTACCGCCATCCGGCACTTCGCAGTTTTAACAGTAGCGCCCATAACCGGCTGCCCCCCGCTGAGCTTAAAAGCAAAACGGCTCCCACGACCACAGAAGTCCCCCCACGCCCTAACAAGTAAGCGCTAGCGTTTGGCCGCTGTTGCGCGAGAAACTCCCCCAACAGCACCGTGCCAGCAGCGATAAAATAAATACCCATGAGCGCTGTCCCCACCGCCATGCAGGCCCGGGGGCTTACCAATACACCTGCCCCTTGCGGCACCAGCCATCGGCTCAATGCCTCACGCCACAGAATAAGACTCAGCCCGATCAGAGTATTGCTAAAAAAATGCACAAACTGAGCCATCAATACGCTTGAAGAAATGTCCTCTTGGCCAGCCAGAGCGATCAACAGAGAAACGGCGGCATCCGGTAGTGGACGTAGTGCCATCCATAACCCCAATAGCGCCAACAAACTGGCCATCAGCGGGCGCACTTGCATCCTTTGCATCATGACTCCCTTACTCGTTGCATTGTTGGTTGTGAAAGCTCCATCTGGCTACTCCAGATCTCCGGTAAACACGACTGTCAGCCAGCGGCGCAGACCTTCGTCGCCCACCGGATCCCGATACCACATACTTCAGGCAGCGCTTTTCACACATTAGCCGCTGGCGTTCTCTTCAGCCACCTGACGCAGCGCATCGACCAGCACATCGGTGGGCTGGGCGCCGGAAATCAGGTAGCGGCCATCGAGGATAAATGCGGGCACGGCACTGACGCCCATGTCCATAAAGCGCTGCTCGGCTTCACGCACTTCTTCGGTGTACTGATCGGAGCGAGCGATGGCCTCGGCGGTGTCGCCATCCAGCCCCACCTCGATAGCTTTTTCGCGAAGCACCAAGGGGTCGGCGGGGTTTTTCGCCTCACCGAAGTAGGCCTCGAACAGCGCCAGTTGAAGCGCCGTTTCCTGATGCTGCGTGCCGGCCCAGGCCAGCACACGGTGCGCGGCGAAGGTGTTGTTCGCTCGGCGCTCCAGCGCGCCACGGAAATTCAGGCCAAGCGCTTCGGCGGCAGCCATGATCTCGCGCTGGGACTGTTCCATGGTGGCCGCGTCCTTGCCGTACTTGCGGCATAGATGCTCCAGAATCGGCTCGCCCTCGGGCGGCATGTCCCGATTCAGTTCGAAAGGCTGCCAGACCAGCTCGACGTCGATCTCGCCCTTGAGTGTCTCTAACGCCTGCTCCAAGCGTCGGTAGCCAATGGCGCACCACGGGCAGGCCACATCAGATACTAGGTCGATTCTTACCTTTTGCATGGGGTATCTCCTTTGGGTTCATTCATCTGAATTCCAGCGCGAAGAGCAGGCAAAGCTGGGTGACCGCACAGGTGGCTTCCAGCCAGGTTTGGATACCCTTGGGGGCCACAAGGGGCAGCGGCGCCGTGCGCCCACCCATGGCCGCACTGGCCAGAATGCCCGGCAGCCCGTAGCAGTGGTCGCCGTGCACATGGGTAATCAAAATGGCCTTCAGCGAATGAAACGTCAGCTTGGTGTGCAACACCTGATGCTGCGTGCCCTCGCCACAATCGACCAGATACCAACCCTTGCCCTTGCTTTCATGCAAAGCGACGCCAGACACGTTTCTTGTTTTGGTTGGGACTCCGGCGGAGGTGCCGAGGAAGAGTAGGTTCATATCTGATTGACGAGTCAACAATGAGCTTGAAGGGGTGGCGTTCGAAGCAACGAGGCATGCTTGAATGCGCATTTCCATGCGCATAAAATCAGACTATACATCAAGAGCCACCAGGAGACGACGATGGCCGAACTCTACGATGCAGCCGCACCCAAAAAAGCAGCGAATCTCTCCATCAATAGCGACCTGCTGCGCAGGACACGTGAATTGAACATTAACCTGTCTGCCACCCTGGAGCGAGCGCTGAAAGAAGAGCTTTCCCAATGCGAAGCGCAGCAATGGGTCGAAGAAAATCGAGCTGCGATAAAAAGTTATAACGATTTTGTCGAACGACACGGATGCTTTGGCGACGAATTCAGGGAGTTTTAATGGCACAGTTCGACGTATACCCCAACCCAAGCAAAACCAGCAAAGCGCACTACCCCTACCTTGTGGATGTTCAAAGCAGTTTGCTAAGCGAACTGACCACCCGCATCGTCATCCCGCTGGGAAACCGTTCCGCCTTCGGCAACGACACCATGCAAGGACTCACTCCTGAAATCAGCTTTGGCGATCAGGCGCTATTGCTGTTAACGCCACAGATTTCGTCGGTGCCTGAAAAACATCTACGGAATCCCATCGGCTCTCTCTCGCATGTTAGAGACCTAATTATCGGGGCTCTGGACCTGGCGATCACCGGCTTTTAACACTGGCAGGATGCGGCAACCTCATGGAGGCAAAGCCATCATGTTAGACGCTCATGCCGAAGCGGGCCATCAGAATTGACGGTGCCGCGCGAGAGGCAAACCGTTAGCTTCAACGTATGCGTTCGAACTTGCCAGAGCTTTGGCATTCTCTTTCAGCCACTTCTCCTGTTTATGCCGTTTCACAGCCTCCGCAATGTTATGTTTCGTTTGCTGGTAATTCGAGCTGCCTCTCACTCCGCCAGACTCGTATAAGCAGAACCTCTTTAGCCTGCCTGAGATAGACAACTCGAAACGGCGCGTGAATCAATTCACGAATATGATCCATGTTGAATTCAGGAACAACTCGGCCAGCATCCGGGTGGATTTGAAGCATTTCACAGTGCTCTAGGATAGCAGCCACGAAATCATCACCGATATGTGGCACATCCTGCTCTTTGTAATACTCCTGAATAGTCTGTAAGTCCTCGAGAGCAGACTGTGCTAAGCGTAGTTCCATTTACTTGATACCCAACGTTTTCTTGGCGTCCTCCAACGATACGGTGTTGCCCTCGCGAACATCCATAAGCCCCCGCGCCACCGCCTTTACAAACCTCAATTCCTCTGCGGTTCTCTCATAATCCTCGAGCCCCTGAACAACAGCTATGCCGCGGCCACGGCTGGTGAGCAGGATTGGACGATGCGTGTCCTGCGCTCGACCAACCACCTTTCCGGGATTGATTTTAAGGTCTGATAGAGGAATGACATCCTCGGAAAATTTCACTTGCATAGTGATTACCCAGCCAACGATTTGGTGCCATTAATAGCACCAGTTAACAGGTGCAGTAAAGAAACATAACGCCGAAGCGCACCGGTGACTTTGACGTAGCGAAGCGGAGACAAAGGCATCCCAGTGACGCGCCTGGTTAGCTGTTCCCAAGCATGTACGCCCGAAGCTGTCGCTCCTCTCGCATAACATAGAGAATGAGAACTCGCTGATCATCCTCACGATAAAAAATGCGACACGGTGGAACCACTACCTCCCTGTATACTGAATTAGGGAGTTCTGGAGGAATCCGTCCGGATTGGGGAAAATCTTCCAAACGCTCGGTCTTATCGAAAACTTCCTGGACCAGATGACTTGCGGCAACAGGATTATCCAGAGCAATGTACTCAGCTATGGCATCCAGTTCTTGAAGGGCAGGCTCCGTCCAGATTACTTCAGCCATTTACTCATTTTCTCCCTGGCCTCACTTTGGCTGTACGTTCTTCCCTCAAGTACAGCACGCTCTCCCCGTGATAGCCCCTCAAGCAGCTCAAGTCGGCGCTGCATAAACTCATAATCCTGCACATCGACAAGATATGCCGATGGCTGACCATGCTCCGTGATCAGTATCGGCTCCTTAGACAAGTGCAGATCTGCCAGAATCTTTGTGGCTTGGCGCTTGAGGTTCGTAACAAGCTCAACTTTCATGGGCTCACCCTAAATCAGACTAATAGTGACACTATAGTATCACTCTTCAGGTGGGGCAATCACAGCTAACGCGAAACTAAGCGGTGCCCTGACAAGGGCATCCGGTGGACGGCCGTCAGGCCGGGAACGTACTTGAGCGACTGGTTAGCACTGCTCAACTAAATACCTGTGACCCAAGTCAAAATGGTATTCCGTTCTCATCTTCTGTTTCACTTGATTCCGTAGACGGCTCAGAACCAAAAAGATCGTCTTCAATCGGCATCAGCTCCCATAGCTCGTTCTGGTGGAGCCATACCGGATCAGCATTCTCCTCAATGAACTGGTCTACAGGCATGCCATCCACAGTTGGTGGCCGCTTTATTCTGGCTTGCTTACCGTTCATAAAGACCCACTGGTACTTCCTTTGCCGATCTGCTTGCGCGGCTTTCTTTGCACTCTTTTGGGCCGGAGTGAGCTGTTTCTTAACTTTTGCCATAGCTAAACTTTTTGGTGCTAACGCCTGCAGCATGCGCGCCCACGAAATGGAGCCGAGGGCGCAATGTAGTGGGCGTCGCCGTGCCTGCATTGGTTAGCACTTGTTGACGCCTGCGTATATGCTGATAATATACTTTTATGATCAATTGGGCACAAGTTACTGGCTTTGACTGGGACGAAGGCAACTCCCGAAAAAACGTGGAGAAACATGGCGTAAACCAGTCCGAAGCGGAAGAAATTTTCTTTAATGAGCCGCTTCTGGTGTTGGAGGATTCCAAACACAGCCAGACTGAGGCCCGTTTTCATGCTCTTGGTGAAACAGATGACGAGAGATTGCTCCACATCACGTTCACACTGAGGCAGAACGGTACGATGATTCGGGTGATTTCCGCTCGCGACATGCACCGAAAAGAGAGGGCTGTTTATGAGCAAGCCAAAAAAGATGCCTGAGTTCAAAACTGAAGCAGAAGAACGGGAATTCTGGGAAACTCACGATTCCACCGACTACCTGGATTGGAGCCAGGCCAAGCCGGCATCGTTCCCGAAGCTGAAACCATCAACCAAGACCATCTCACTCCGGTTGCCGGAAACTCTGCTTGATCGGATCAAGATCGAAGCCAACAAGCGGGACATGCCTTATCAATCGCTGATCAAGGCTTGGCTTGCGGATGATGTAAACGACAGTCGTCGGACATGAGGTGCTAACGCCCACCATCACCGGTGACAAAACCAGAGCGAAGCGGAGGTTTTGGCATCCGGTGCATGGCTTGGTTATGCAGCATGTAGCGGCTTGATTCGATCCACTTCTTCCTTGACCGACTGCGCAGCAGTCCAAAGATCAACAGACCGCTGTGCGTTCAGCCAGAATTCTGGCGAGTTACCAAACAAACGCGCAAGCCTGAGCGCCATTTCAGGGCTGACAGCACGGCGTTCCCGCAATAGTTCATTCACTGACTGACGAGAGACACCCAAAGATTCGGCCAACCCCGAAACCGTCAGACCATAGTCCGGAAGAAAGTCTTCCCTCAGCATTTCGCCAGGATGAGTCGGTTTGCGCTGCATGCCAGCAGTATTAAGAATAGCCATGGTCATCACCTCACTCAGTGGTAGTCACACACTTCGACTTCATACGCATCGCCACCTTCAAAACGAAAACAGATACGCCACTGATCATTGATTGAAATTGCGTGCTGCCCCTGCCTGTTTCCCGACAGTGGGTGAAGGCGATTGCCGGGCGGCACTTTCAAATCCTCAAGCTGTACGGCCAGATCCACGTATTCAAGTTTTCTAGCGGCTCTCGGTGCAACATCCGCAGGAAATTTCTTTGACTTGCCCTTGGCGTAGAGTTCTTGGGTTCGTTTGTCAGCGAAGGATTTGATCATGAAACAAAGTGTATTTCGTCACGTGACGCTTGTCAACGAGACGAAGGAATGACTGCATAACGCCCGCCATCACCGGTGACAGAACCGCAGCGAAGCGGAGGTTTTGGCATCCGGTGCATGGCCTGGTTATGTGCTGCCTCAGGCTGCAACAAGCTTCTTCACGTTGAGCTCTTTGCGATGTTGTTCAGCATGCCAAAGTTCATATTGGGACTGCTGATTTAGCCAGCTTTCTGCCGAGGTATCGAAAGCGATAGAGAGCCGGATCGCCATTTCTGGACTAATGCCGGCCTTGCCATTCAACACGGCACTCAGCGTTTTGCGGCTAACGCCCAATGCCTCTGCTGCTGCTGTGACAGAAAGGCCAAGGGGCTCAAGACAAAGCTCTCGCAGCACTTCACCCGGGTGCGGAGGGTTGTGCATTAACATTGGCGGTACCTCAGTGATAATCTTCGTAGTTCACAATCTCGGCATCTCCGTCTTCGAACCGGAAGGTCACTCGCCAGTTACCGCTGACGGTCACTGACCAGATTCCGGCACGATTGCCAGAGAGCTCATGCAAGCGAAGACCGGGTAAGTCCATATCTTTGGCATTCGATGCTGCATTCAATCTACCGAGAATTAGCCGAAGCCTCTTTTCATGAGCGGCCTGAATCCCTGCAGTACTGCCGGACTTGAAGAATTTTGCCAAGCCCTTGTGTTTGAAGCTTCGAATCATTCCTTGAATGTACCCTGTAACGTATCAGGTGTCAAAGCGCATAACAGTGCTTATACGGAACGCTGTATAACCCCAATAAACGCGCGCGCTCATTCATTGAGGTTATGTAGCCAGCTCCATCGACCCTATCCCACTGATTCGCCTGAAGGCAAAGGGAAAATAAGCGGCATATTCAGATTCGCATGCTGGCGCGTTTTGCTTTCCCCCCTGCGTACCGCAAGAAAAGCACTGCACGGTTGATTCTCTCAGCCAACCCCAGCCAAGAAGCAATCCGCTAACCAACCCCCACCGCCACCAATTCCCCCTCAAACCACTGCTGTTTGAGGCCGCGCTGTTTTTCCAGCAGCGTGAGGTAGGGCCTGAGCGGGTGTTGGGGCGGTAGGCTGACGTGGAGTTGGCGCAGCCGCCGTTGGTAGGGGAGCTGCCCGGCGGGCTGGTGCAGGGGGGTGGCGTATTGGCTGAGCCACGCCATGTCGGGGAGCAGCAGGTGTGTGGCGCCGCTGTCCAGCGCCAGGGTCACGCCCTTGGCGTCGAAGTCGCCTGCGTAGAGGTGCGGCCTGCGGGTTTTGCGCCATACCTCGGCCAGGTGGGCGAAGCCGCCGCCGTAGTGGCTGTCACCTCGGTAGGCGATGAGCGGCTGGGCGTAGCCGCTGAGGGCGCTGATGTTCGGGTTGAAAGTGTAGAAGCTATCGAGGTTTTCCACCTGCACCAGCGCGCCGAAGGCTCCTAGCGTGAGGTGGCGAACGTCCACGTCGCGACTGCAGCGCGGCTCGCTTGCAAGCCCTGGGGTAGGTTGCGGCGGCAGGCTGAGCAGTATGCGCCAGGCGCGGGGGCTTTCGCGGGTGGCTTTGTCTTCCTCCATGCCCTCCTTCGCTTGGGCGCTGCTGGTTAGGCCGCTGAGCGAGCAGCCTAGCGGTGCTAGGCGGGCGCTATCTAACACGTCGTTGATCTGCGCCAGCAAGGCGGTGTCAAAGCGCAGCGCTTTACTGTTGATTCGTGTGGCCAGGTCAATATCGTGCTGGCGGCACCAGACCACTACGTCGTCTACCCACTGGCGGCGGGGCTTCTCCACCGTGGGCTGGCGAAGTAGTTCGCGGGCGACGCCGTTAAGGCCGTTGCGTGCGCGGCTGGGCAGGTTCATACCGCCACCGCCAGGGCCACATCGTGAATCAGCCGCAGGTCATTAAAGGCGCTGGCCTTGCTCTCCTCTTGCTGCAGGCGGAAGGCCTGCTGTTCGCTACGCGGCAGCCCTTGGTACTCGGCGATCACCTGAAACAGCCAGATTTCATCTGCCCACTCTAGGCCGCTCTGTTGTAGGTAGGCCAGGGCGCTGACGGGCTCGGCGGGCGGCTGGTCGAGCACCGCGAGGTAGAAGCGTTCGACGTCCAGCTTGAGCGCCTGCTGGCGGGCGGCGGCCAGGCTCTCTTCGGCGGGTTGAACGGGGTTGGCGACCGCGACGTTTTGTGCGGCGTGGCGTGGGGCGGGCAGCTCGTGCAACAGCTCGGCCAAAACGCGGGTATCCAGGGCGTGGTCCAGCGCGGGGGCGGCGGCGGGGTTGAGCGGTGCGGCGCGGTTGAACAGCGCGGGCACCTCACTGCGCTGGGCGTAGTTGCCGGGCACAAAGCCCGGGTGTTCGCGCAGGAAGGCGGCCATGCCGGTCATCAGACGGCTGCGGGCCTGCTGCTTGCGGAAGCGGGCCATGAGCTCGATCAACCGCCGCTGCACTTCCCTCAAGCTGGTGTAGTGGTGGCTCAGGCGGTTCTGAAGCTGGCTGATGAGCAGCTTGCGCAGGCTGCCGTCGCTACCCACCAGGGCGATCAGCTCGTCGAAGTCGATCAGCGCGAGGCCATCGAGTAGCCGCACGATCTGCTTTTGGGCGCGGTCGTTCTCGCGGATCTTGTCGTTGAGCTGGCTGACGAAACCGAAATCGCTGTTGAGCCGCTGCCACAGGCTATCGATGGCGTCGGCAAAGCGGCCGTTGAGGCCATCCACCTCCTGGCGCAGGCGCAGTAGCTGCTGCTCCTGGCGCCAGTGTTCGCCCTTGCTGCGGGCTTCTCGGTAGCTATCTACTTGGGTACGAATCAGCTCCAGGGTTTCGGCCACGTCGGCATTGACGTGGCGGCGGGTTTCGTCGGCGAGCATTTCGGCGATCAGGTCGCGCACCTTGGGCGAGAGTTTGACGCCGCTCTGCTCGTCGGGCCGCCATAGCACCCGGGCGGCCAGCAGCTTGCGCAACGCGCCGTCGCTCAGGCCTTCCAGCGGTACGTCGTCGCGGGTGTAGGCCTGCATCAGCCGTTCGGCGTGCTTGCCCAGCAGCGCCAGGCGTTCCGCGCCGGTCTTGAGCAGGCGGCTCTCCAGCTCGCTCACGCCACTGCCCACCCCATTGCCTAAAGCACTGTTCTCACGCCGACTCACAGCAGGGCCTCCTGCGTGCCGGTGTCCTCGTCGGCATCGATGGGCAGATTCTCTTCGTCGCGGATGAAGCGTACCACGTCCACCAGGTAGTCCATCTTGCCGGTCACCACGAACACTTGGCGTTCGCTGTGGGGCTGCATCAGGTAACCGTGCTCTTTCAGCCGTTTGAAGATCTGCTTCACCTGGGCATCCAGCTGGTCGCTCTGGGAGCCAAAGAAGTTGTCCGTGGCTAGCCGTTCCAAACGCTCGCGCAGGCTCTGGTTGTCTTCGCACTTGGCGCTGAACTCGGCGGGTTTGAGCACGTCGCCAGGGGCGGCCAGGGCGTCGCGGCCCAGCGCTTCCTGCACCAGTTGTAGCCACTCCAGCATGGGCAGCAGGCTGTTGACGGTGTCGGCGAGCTGGCGGGAGAGCTGCTCCCGGGCGGTGTCGTTGAGCTGCCGCCAGGCGAGGAAGTAGACGCTGGCATCCTCGTTGCTGGCCAGCCGCCGATTGAGCGGGCGCAGGTAGGCGTCGATGGCCTCGCGGGTCTCTTCGTTGGCCAGGTGGCGGTAGGCGTTATCGTCGCTGACGGCGCAGATGAAGTCGCCTGCCAGCAGGCGTTCGAGCAGGGGGCCGTGTTCGATCATGCGCTCACCTCCTGTTGGCGCTGCTTGATTTTCTGCGCCAGCGCGCTGAGGCGTGGCTCGATACGCTTGAGCTGACGCTGTTGCTGGGCGTCCCGTTCGATGAGGTAGCGGTTGGCGAACAGCAGCAGCACGTCGGATTCCGGGTTGGGGAAGGCCCCGACGATATGGATGCGGTTGCTGTCGCAGGCGTCGAACAGTTTTTCGACGTTGTGGTAGGCCAGCGTACCGATCTCATCAATCGGCCAGTGGATGGCGATGTGCGCATCGCCCCGCAGCAGGCGGGTAAACGCCAGCAGGAACTTGCACAGAATCAGATACGCCATGCCGTGGCTGGAGGACTCCAGCAGCTGGCGGTCGTTTTTGATTACCAAATCGGTGCCGCCTTCGTTCAGGTGCAGCTCCAGGCGCAGCAGGCTTTCGAAGCTGTACTGCTGGTCGCTGCGCAGCAAATCGACCACGTCGGCCAGGGCGTTGAGGTAGTCGTCGCTGGGCAGCGTCTGGCCGGACTCCCGCCACGCCTTGTAGCGCTGGGCGAACAGTTTGAGCGGCTCCCAAAAGCCCAGCTCGTCAATGGTGGACTGAATGCGCACTTCCGCCTTGGTGATGCCTTCCAGGCGCAGGTCGTCGGCGACCTCTTCCGAAAGCCGACGGCTCTGGGCGCTGATGCGCCGGTTCAGGTCGCGGAAGACGATGAAGAACTTGTCCAGGTCGTCGCTGAGGTTACGGCCTTCCTGAATCAGCTGCTGCTGTTGGTCTTCCAGCAGTTTGAGCATGCCGCGTAAAAGCGGCAGTAGTAGCCGTGGGCTGTCGCTGGGCAGCTTGTCGCGCTCGCTTTGCAGGGCATCGGCAAAGCCGCTGCTGGCATCCTTGATCAGTTGGCTTTCGACGTCCAGGCAGCCTCGGCGCAGTTGCTCCAGCTGCTGGTGGCGGCTGGCCAGGGCCTGGTGGGTGCGCTCGATGCGCTCGTCCACGTCACCCACGCTAGCTTCCAGCGGCGCGCCTTCGGCCACCAGCTCCAGGCTTTCCAGCTGGTTGAGCAGCGGCGTCAGGGCTTCCAGGGTGCCTCGGGCGCTATCGCGCTGGGCCTTCAGGCCGTTCACTGCCTGCTGGTGGGCCTCTCTGGCGGCGTGGAAGGCGTTTTTCAGATGCGCTTTGTCGCGCTTGAGCTGCTGGTCGCGCTGGGCCAGCTCGGCCTCTTCCGCCACCAGCTGGGGTTTATGCTGGCCCCACTCGATGCGCATGAAGCGCTGGTACTCGGCCAGCTCCTCCTGGCGGGCGGCGGTTTTACGAATGCGCTCGTTCTGCTCTTCCAGGCGGGTTTTGGTGGCCTTGAGCTGGGCGGGGTCGACGCCCTGCTCGGCCAGCTCCTGGCTGAAGGCTTCTTCCAGCTCGGCGCGCTGGCGCTGGTGTTCGGCGTTGGCATCGCTAAGCTGCTGTTTGTAGGTGCGTAGCTGGGCATCGAGGCTATCGAGCTGGCTTTGGGCGTCGGCCTTGAGCTCCAGCAGTTGGCCCTGGTGGGTTTCGGCCAGCTCGGCCAGGGCGTCGCGCTTCTCGTCGCGCAGCTCGGTTTGGGCCTGCTCCTGGCGGGCCAGGGCGGCTTCGATGTGGGCACGGCGGGCTTTCTGGCTTTCCGCGTGGCGGGCCTGCTGTTGGCGGCGCGCTTCCAGGGCGTACTCCACCTCCTGCTCGGCGCGCTGGTGGGCCAGTCGGGCGGTGTCCTGGGCGTCATCGGCCTGCTGTACCCGCTCGTTGTGCTGCTTGAGGGCCTTTTCAGCGGCGGTGCAGGCGGTATGGGCTCGGGCCTTGGCGCTCTCGGCTCCCTCGATGGCGGCCAGCAGGCTGGCTTCGTCCTGAGCGTAGTCGGGCAGCGCGATGGCGGAAAGGTCCAACGCCAGGCCGAACAGGTCGTCGCTGGCGTGGTCGGCCAGTTGGGGGGCGAGGTCGCGGCGTTCCAGCAGTTCCGGGGCGATCACCTTGCCGAGCTGCTGTTCCCAGCCGGGGCGGTGGTAGCGCAGGAAGTGGCGCAGGCTGCCCTGCTCGGGGGTCTGCTGCTGATAAAGCGTGTAGCAGTGCTGCTCGGCGCGCTCCCGCTGCTGACGGCACTGCACGAGATGCTGTTCGGCGGTGTCGCGCTCGCGCTTGTGGGCTTCCAGCTCGCGGCGCAGCGCCTCCAGGGTGGCCCCGGCCGCGCTGCGGGCCTGCTGGGCGTCGTCCAGCCGCGCCTGGGCCAGCTCAGCCTCCTGGGCTTCTTCGCGGGTTTGGCTGGGCATGGCGAGCTGCGCCTTTAGCTCGGCCAGCTGCTCGACGCCTAGCTCCAGCTGGGCCTGATACTCGCTCTCCAGCCGCTGGCGGGCCTGCTGGTAGCGCTCGTTATGCTGCTGCTCGGTTTGCCACTGCTGCTCGCGGCGCTCGGCTTTCTCCTCCACCAGCGCGTCGATCAGTTCCTGGTTCTCTTGAGTCTGGCGGGCGAGGTTTTCCGAGAGTTCGCGCAGTCGGCCATCCAGGCGCGCCTGGCTTTCCTTCACTGCGTCCTGCATCACTTGCAGGTGTTGCTGCAGCTGGTCGCGCTGTTCGCGCCACTGGGGCAGCGCGTTGATGTCCCGCTCCAGGCCGGGCATGTCGGCCTCAGCGTACTGCTCGAAGCGGGTTTGCAGGTCGTTGAGGCGGTGCTGGGCGTGCTGCAGCTGGCTTGCCACTTCGCTGTGCTGGTCGTTGAGCGCATCCCGCCGTTCGCCGTAGGCCTGCTCTTCGGCCTGAAACTCCCGCTGGTGGCGGTTGAGTTCGCCTTCCAGGTCGGCGACCTGCCGCTGGGCCTGTTCGCGGTCGGCGGCCAGCTGGGGTTTGAGTTGCCACAGGGTGGTATCAAGCTCGGCCAGTTCACGGTCGATGCCGGAGAGTTTGGCCAACGCGGCCTGCAGCGGCTCCAGGCGCATGGATTGGCGCATCTGGTGAATCCACTCGCGGGCCTTGGCACTGCGAATACGAGTAACCGGCAGCTCGACTCCGTCCTCTTCGAAAATCGCCGCCAGCATGGTCTTGAGGGTGTCCATCTTGCCCTCTTTGGCATGCACCGCCGAGACCAGCTTTTCGATATGGCGAATGCGCCGCTCGGGGTTGACCAGGCTGAACTGGGCGGCGATCTGGCGCAGCTTCAGGCCATCGCGGCTGTTGCTGTGGAGCTGGGTAAAGTCGTTCTGGATCACCGAGCGGAACTCGGAAGTGGCGCCCAGCTTGGGCGACACTGGCGTGCCACTGCGGCGCAGCCCGCTGGCCCACTGGGTGTAGTCCAGCGCCAGCGGTCCCTGCTCGGTCTCTACCAGGTAGTCTTCCGGGCGGTAAGGCGCGCCGACGAAGCGATACTCCACGCCGCCTTCCTGCTTGCGGGTCAGCACCGCCTGGCACACGTTGCCTGCTTCGCGGCGGTATTCGTATACCAGGTAGCTATTGCGATGGGGCAGATAGAACGCATCGAATTTCATGCGGGTTTTCGGCACCACCTTGTTGGGCAGCTCGCCGTAAAACACCGGCACCAGCCGCTGGAGCGTGGTTTTACCCGACGCGTTGGTGCCGCAAATATTGGTGTGGCCGTCCACACTGAGTTCGACCACGCCGTTCAGGTGGCCGTGAATCATCACGATGCGTAGCAGATGCGCCATGCCGTGTCCTTGATCGTTTAACGTCCGAAAACGCTATCTTGCCAGACACCTCCAGCGCTTGTCTTACTCTTCTCGGTGAAGCGGCTGGAATGTGGTAGTACGATCAGCGGCGCATCAGCAATCCTTCAAAAAAGCTCACCGCGTTGGCTTCCAGCCCTTCCAGGTAGTAGCCGCCTTCCTGTACCACCAGGGTGGGCACGTTCAGCTCTGCTACCCGTCGGCCAAGTTCCGCAAACCCGGCGGTAGAGACGGCCACTTTGGCTTGAGGATCGCGCTCGTAAATATCGAATCCTAGCGCCAGCACCAGCGCGTCGGGCTCAAATAGACGGATGGCCTGGCAAGCGTCCGCCAAGCGCTCGAAGAACACCGCTTCTTTTGATCCGTGCGGCATGGGCAGGTTGAGGTTGTAACCCAGCCCGGCGCCTTCCCCGCGCTCCTCCTCGAAGCCGGAGACCCCCGGGTAGAAGTTGGTGGTATCGCCATGGATGGAGATATAGAGCACATCGTCGCGCTGGTAGAAAATGTTTTGAATGCCCTGGCCGTGGTGCATGTCCGGGTCGAGCACGACGATGCGTGGAAACCGCGAGGTAAGATGTTGTGCCGCAATGGCGGCGTTATTGAGGAAGCAGAAACCACCCGCGGAATCGATGCTCGCGTGGTGACCCGGCGGGCGAGACAAGGCATAGGCGAAAGGCTCTCCGGCCAGTAACGCCTTGGCACCCGCTACGGCACTTTGCGCCGACCAGTACGCCGAGTGCCAAGTGTGCTGCCCCACCGGCGCGCTGCCATCGGCCAGGTAGCGCGCCGCTTCGGCCAGAATGCCGCGCAGTGCGTTGGGCGAACGCACGAAGATATTGGAGATCACCTCCTCCCCCCAATCCTCACCCATCGCCTGCCAGCGCCGATGGGCGCTTTCCAGAAAACGCAGATAGGGCAGCGAGTGCACGGCCCTGATCGGCCCCGCGCCGTGATCCGCAGGACTCCGAATATCAAAGCCCAGCCGCTTGGCAGCGGCCAGCAAGTGCATGGCGCGTTCGGGCACTTCCTGGGGCGTGCGCATTTTGCCACGGGAGAAGTAGGTCTGCGGATGATGAAGCGCCTGGTCCGCGTGAAAGAACGTCTTCATGGTAAGGGGGCTCCTCTGTCGCTCACCCCTTTCACCACGAAATCGCGGGCGACGCCGATGTGGTAATCGATGGCTTCACGGCACATGCCTGCTTGGCCGCTGGCAAGAGCGTCCAGCAGCTTGAAATGGCTGGTGGCGATGGTGTCGGGGGCTTCGTGGGTCTTGGTGATGAGCGTGATACAGAGCCGCAGCTCGTGGGTCAGGTTATCGAAGGCACGCAGCAGCCGCTCGTTGCCTGCGTAGTGCAGCATGAGGCGGTGAAACTGCAGGTCTTCCTCGATACGGCGCGTCCCGTCGTTACTGGCGGCCGCCTCGCACAACACCTCTACTTGTTGCTTCAACGCGCGCTCAGCCTCGCCGCTGTAACGCTCGGCCAAACGCTGGATGGCGTGCCGCTCCAAGCACAGCCGCAGATCGAAGACGTCTTCCAGTTCAACGGCTTTCAACGCCCGGACGAAAAACCCCCGCCGCGGTTTCGAGATCAGCAGGCCGCGACTCTCCAGCAAACGTGCTGCTTCACGCACAGGTGCACGACTCACGCCCAGGTCCTTGGAAAGCTGGACTTCTGACAGGCGTTCGCCGGGTAAAAAGTGCTGCTGAATAATCGCTTGCGTTAAGTAATCGGCCACCTGCTCGACAAGGTTATGCTGCTGAATGTAGGTATTGGGTGCTGCTAGCGGAGGGGCCATAAAGTGCGCTCTCGATCATTCATATACTGCTCAGTATGACAAAAAAGGGCTCTTTGTCGACGGCCGATTGACGACTGTCGACAGTTTAACCAAGCGCTGCTATGGTCAAAGAGGACCTCCAACAAACATCACAATCGGTCTCTACCGTCACGCCTCGCTCGCCTAACGACGACGTAAACACATTACGTGCTAATAACCGAGGAGCAGGAAACATGAAGACACCACTGGCTTTGGCCATTACCGCTGCAGCGCTTGCCCTTTCCACCGCCGCCACGGCACAAGAGCCCCAACGGGGCGGCACCATCGATACGATCATTCAGCCTGAGCCGCCGGGCCTGGTGCTGGGCATGATTCAAAACGCCCCTACCCGCACCGTCGCGGGCAATATCTATGAGGGGCTACTGCGTTACACCACCGATTTAGAACCCATGCCGCAGTTGGCCGAGTCGTGGGAGGTCAGTGACGATGGGCGCACCTACACGTTTCATCTTCGGGAAGACGTGACCTGGCACGACGGTGAACCCTTCACCGCCGATGACGTGGTGTTCTCCGCCGATGTTTTCCACCGTGAGTTGAACCCCAGCGCACGGGCCGTGTTACAGCATGTGGAAAGCATCGAGGCCACCGACGACCACACGGTAGTGTTCACATTGACAGAGCCGTTTGGGCCTTTCCTGATCTCGTTCGAAGCGGGCACGTTCACCATGGTGCCCGAGCACCTTTACGCGGGCACCGACTTCCGTAATAACGAGCATAACGACCACCCGATTGGCACGGGCCCGTTCAAGTTTGCCAACTGGGAGCGCGGCACCGTCATCGAGCTGGTCAAAAACGACGACTACTACGAAGAGGGGCTGCCCTATCTGGATGGCGTCAACTGGCACGTGATTCCCGATGGCGGCTCCCGCGCAGTGGCGTTCGAAAACGGTACCATCGATGTCTTGCCCAGCGGCACCGTGGAAAACTTCGATATTCCGCGCCTGTCGGCCATGGATAACGTCTGTATGACCGAAGAGGGCCACGAGTACTTCAGCCCCTTCGCCATGCTATGGATGAATAACCGCGAAGGCCCGACCGCCGACAAACGCTTCCGCCAAGCGGTCATGTACGCCATGGATCGCGAGTTTGCCAAGGACGTGCTGTGGAACGGCCTGGGGAACGTACCGCTCTCGGCGTTTGGCTCTAACGCGCGTTTCCAACACGACGACCTGGAGCCCTACGATCACAACCCTGAGCGTGCCCGCGAGCTGCTCGACGAAATGGGCTACGACGGTGAAGAGATCACCATTTTACCGCTGCCCTACGGTGAGACCTGGACCCGCTGGGCCGAAGCCGTGCAGCAAAACCTGCGTGAAGTGGGTATCAACGTCAGCACCCAAGCCACCGACGTGGGCGGCTGGAACCAGCGCCTGGGCGATTGGGATTACGACCTGGCCTTTACCTACCTTTATCAGTATGGCGACCCGGCACTGGGGATTTCACGCACTTACCTGTCCGACAACATCGCCAAGGGCTCGCCCTGGAATAACGTCGAAGGCTATGAGAACGAGCGCGTCGACGAACTTTTCAACGCGGCCGCCACCGCCTTCCCCGATGAAGAGCGTGAAGCGCTCTACCTCGAAGTGCAGGAAATTTTACATGAGGACGTCCCGGTCGGCTGGTTGATGGAGCTGGGGTTTCCGACGCTGTACCGCTGTGATGTGAAAAACCTCGTCACTTCTGGCGTGGGGGTTAACGACGGCTTTAAAGATGCTTGGTTAGATCGCTAGGCCAGGCTACCCAGGTAGCGCGAGCTGCCTGGGTTTTTTTTAGCTATCGCTCGTTAGCTATGTCTCGAAGGTATCCGTCAGGAAACGACTTATGGTTTATGCGCGCCTCGTTCTGATGCGGCTGTTCAAAGCCGTGATTGTGCTGTTTCTCATCGTCATTTTTAATTTTTTACTGATTCAAATGGCCCCCGGGGACCCGGCCGCCATTCTGGCGGGCGAAGCCGGTGCCGCCGACCAGGAGTTTCTCGACCAGCTGCGCGAGCGATTCGGGCTCGACCAGCCGATGTACGTGCAGCTGTGGCGCTATGTGTCGGGTATCGCCATGCTCGATTTCGGCTACTCCTACCGGCTGGGCGTGCCGGTGTTCGATCTGATCATGGATCGCTTACCTGCCACCCTACTGCTGACCGGCACCGCCTTCGTACTCTCGCTGGTGTTGGGCATCGTGGCCGGCTCCATGGCGGCTGCCCGCGTCAAGAAACCGTCCGGCTCGCTGATCATGGCGTTAGCGCTGGTGTTCTACGCCACACCGCTGTTTTGGGTGGCGCTGATGTCGGTGGTGGTGTTCTCGGTTTACTTGGGCTGGCTGCCCGCCTACGGGCTGTATACCGTGGGCGCGGGCCACACAGGGTTTGCGCTGGTGCTCGATGTGGCTAAGCACTTGGTGCTCCCCGCCACCACGCTGGCGCTATTTTTCATGGCGATTTATACCCGTATGACGCGCACCTCCATGCTGGATGCCGCCCAGCAGGATTATGTCAAAACGGCGCGAGCCAAAGGGCTCAAGCCGGGCACCATTCAGCGCCGCCACGTGCTGCGTAACGCCCTACTGCCCATCATTACGCTGGCGGGCCTGCAGGCCGGGCAAATGGTAGGCGGGGCGATCCTGACCGAAACCGTGTTTGCCTGGCCCGGTATCGGCCGCCTGATGTTCGAAGCGCTTCAGCAGCGGGACTACAACCTGCTGCTGGGCATTTTCTTCTTCTCGGCGGCGCTGGTCATCGTCTTCAACATCATCACCGACGTGGTGTATCGCTTGGCCGATCCGCGTATCAAGGGGGCGTCATGAGCTTTTTCGCACGCTTTGCGCAGAACCGTGGGGCCCTCGTGGGGCTGGTCATTCTGCTGCTGATGATTGCCATGGCGGTGCTGGCCCCCGTGCTGTTTCCTGAATCGCCCTGGCGCATGGTACAGCGGCCTTTTTTGCCGCCGTTCTCCCAAGAGGGCTTTTTGCTGGGCACCGACACCATGGGCCGTAACGTGGCGGCGGGCCTGATGCACGGCGCATGGGTGTCGCTATTGATCGGGCTGGTATCCACCTGCGTTGCACTGTTGATTGGTGTGCCCCTGGGGGCCATTGCTGGTTACTACGGAGGCTTGGTCGATGACGCGTTGATGCGCTTTACCGAGTTCTTCCAGACGATTCCCAACTTTGCCCTGGCCATCGTGCTGGTGGCGATCATGCAGCCCAGCGTCACCTCGATCGTCCTGGCGATTGCGATTGTCAGTTGGCCGCCGGTGGCGCGTTTGGTGCGCGCGGAGTTCATGTCGCTGCGCAACCGCGAGTATGTCGAAGCCGCCCGCTTGGTGGGCCAGTCCAATAGCACGATCATCCTGCGCCAGATTCTGCCCAACACATTATCGCCGATTATCGTGCTGGCCTCGCTGATGGTGGCCACCGCGATCCTGCTGGAGTCGGCGCTGTCGTTTCTCGGTTTAGGCGATCCCAACGTGATGTCCTGGGGCTACATGATTGGGGCGGCGCGAACGGTCATTCGTCAGGCGTGGTGGCTAAGCTTCTTCCCCGGTTTGGCCATCCTCCTGACGGTGCTCGCGCTTAACCTAGTGGGCGAAGGGCTCGACGACGCCCTCAACCCGAAACTTTCCCGCGAACGCTAGGAGCTCGCCATGACGGATGTCACTACAGAAACGGTTCTCAGCATTCGCGAACTGAGCATTGCCCTCCCGAAAGGGGCCGACCGCGCACTCGCGGTCGAGGGCGTGAGCTACGAGGTCATGCGCGGTGAAATCATGTGCGTGGTGGGCGAGTCGGGCTCCGGCAAGTCGATGGCGGCGAACGCCATCATGGGCCTGCTGCCCAAAGGCGTGAACGCTACCCAGGGCGAAGTGCTGTTCGAAGGGCAGGATCTGCTCGCCCTGTCGGAAAAGCAGCACCGCACCCTGCGCGGGTTGAAAATCGGCATGATTTTCCAAGAGCCGATGACCGCCCTGAACCCGCTGATGCGCGTCGGCGCACAGATTGCCGAAGTATTCGAAGCCCACGATCAGCTTACCCCCAAGGAGCGCCAGGCCCGCGCGCTGGAACTGCTCATCGAAGTCGGTATCCCGCAGCCGGAGAAAGCCATTCGCGCCTACCCGTTCGAGCTTTCCGGCGGCCAGCGCCAGCGGGTGATGATCGCCATGGCGCTGGCGCTGGAGCCCACGCTGCTGATTGCCGATGAGCCTACCACGGCGCTGGATGTCACCACCCAGGCGCAAATACTGGCGCTGATTCGCGACCTGCAGCAGCGGCGCGGCATGGCCGTGATGTTCATCACCCACGACTTTGGCGTGGTGGCCGAGATTGCCAGCCGCGTTTGCGTGATGCGCCACGGCAAGATCGTCGAGCTGGGCGACGCCCGCTCGGTACTGAAAAACCCCCAAGACGCCTACACCCAGGCGCTGATTGCGGCTATTCCCAGCAATGCGGTGCCGCCCCACCGCGACATCGGCCAGGTCGCGCCGCTGCTGGAAATCAAACGGCTGCAAAAAGTGTTCCGCTCGCGAGGCGGCTGGTTCAAGCCTGCCCGCGAGGTGCATGCGCTGAATGACGTATCGCTCACGCTCGCCCGGGGGGAAACCGTGGGCATCGTGGGGGAGTCCGGTTCGGGAAAATCGACCCTGGGCCGCTGCGTCGTTCGCCTGGAGCACCCGGATAGCGGCGAGCTGCTGTTGGACGGCGTCAACCTCTCGCAGCTAAAAGGCGACGCGCTGCGCCGCGAACGCCACCGGGTGCAGATGATCTTCCAAGACCCCTACGCCTCGCTCAATCCGCGTACCAAGGTGGGCATGGCGATTGCCCAAGGGCCGATTGCCAACGGCACGCCAAAGGCCGCCGCACTGAAACGGGCGGGCGAGTTGCTCGATATGGTGGGCCTGGGCGCCAGCGCCGTGGAGCGCTACCCCCACGAATTTTCCGGCGGCCAGCGCCAGCGAATCGGCATCGCCCGAGCGCTGGCGCTCGACCCGGAACTGATCGTCGCCGACGAAGCCGTCTCCGCCCTCGACGTCTCCATTCAAGCCCAGGTGCTGGAGCTGCTGGAGGAACTGAAACAGCGCCTGTCGCTTTCGCTGCTGTTCATCACCCACGACCTGCGCGTCGCTGCGCAGCTGTGTGACCGCATCGTGGTGATGCAACACGGCCGTATCATCGAGCAGGGCAGCGCCGAGCAGATTTTTCTCGCCCCGCGTGAGGCGTATACCCAAGACCTGCTCGACGCCATTCCAGGCCGCGAAGCGCCCGTAGCCGCCACCGCGTGATTGACGAAATGGACATGATAGGCGAAGGAACCCACATGCAAATACCCCTGGAAACGCTGCGCGCCATCGTTGGCGCGCCTCATGTATTGACCGGCGACGATGTGAGCAGTCGGCGTGAGGATTGGATGACCGGCGCCCCCTGCCAAGCAGGCGCCATCGTCCGTCCGGCGGATACCGAACAGCTCTCGGCGGTGATGCGCGCCTGCCATGAGGCAAGGCAGCCAATCGTGACTCACGGTGGTTTGACGGGGCTGGTGCATGGCGCCGAAGCTAGTCCTGACGAGCTGGTGATCTCCCTCGAACGCATGACGGCCATCGAAGAGATAGACCGCGTGGGCGGGACGCTGACCGTGCAAGCAGGAGCACCGCTGCAGCGGGTACAGGAAGCCGCCAGAGAGGTGGGCCTACAGTTCCCGCTGGATTTGGGCGCGCGGGGCAGTTGCACCATCGGCGGCAATATCGCCACCAACGCTGGGGGCGTGCGGGTGATTCGTTACGGCATGATGCGCCAACAGGTGCTGGGGCTAGAGGCCGTGATGGCCGACGGCCGGGTGGTCAGCTCCATGAACCGGATGCTGAAGAACAACGCCGGGTTCGATTTAAAGCAGCTCTTCATCGGCAGCGAAGGCACGCTGGGTATCGTTACCCGCGCCGTGCTGCGCTTGCAGCCCCCGACGCCTTTTGAACAAACCGCCATGGTGGCCTGCCCCTCCTTCGACGCATTGACGGGGCTGCTCAGCCAGATGGGGAAAGCGCTGGGCGGCAGCTTGGGTGCTTTCGAAGTCATGTGGCAGAATCACTACCGCTTGCTGACGGAAACGCTTGGCCGCCACATGGCGCCGATTGCTCCTGAGCACCCTTTCTATGTGATCATCGAATCGCTAGGCAGCGATGCCGAGCGTAACGCTACCCAGTTCAGTGAAGCCCTGGAAAGCGCGCTAGAGAGCGGGCTGATCGTCGATGCAGTCTTGGCGCAGTCGAGCACCCAGCGCGACGGCCTATGGGCGATACGCGAGGATATCGAAGGTCTGGTCAAAGGCCTTGCCCCCGTATTGACCTTCGATGTCAGCCTGCCGATTGCCGAGATGCAGCGCTATACCGATGCGCTGGAAGCGCAGTTAACCAAGCGCTGGCCTGACGCTCGGCTGGTAGTGTTTGGCCACTTAGGCGATGGCAACCTGCATATTTCCGTGAGTACAGGAAGTGCCGAGCTGTCGGTTCGCCGCGAAGTAGAAGCCATGGTTTATCAACCACTGGCCGCACTGGGCGGCTCGATCTCTGCCGAGCACGGTATCGGCCTGGAGAAGCGCCCCTGGCTAAGCACCTGCCGCTCTAGCGCGGAAATCGAACTGATGCAAACGCTAAAGCACGCGCTTGACCCACACCGACTACTGAATCGCGGTAAGATTTTAAGCTAACCACTTTTATTTTTAGGATTCGCCCATGTCCTCGCATAGAACGCCCCGCTACCCCGCGCACCTTACAAGCGAAGGTCCCCACAACCCTTTCCCGGGTATCAAAGTGCTAGAGCGGAAACTTGGTCGGGAGCTTCCGCACCGGCTGGGCTCTAACGAGGGATTAGACATGCCGCACCGCGCCCTGCGGGAGCACTTTGGCGATGCGGTGGCGCAGCACGTTTATTGCTATGGCGATGCCGAGGCGCTGGGGGTACGTCAACGCTTGAGCGCACAGCAGAACATTCCCCTGGATCACCTGCTGGTGGATGCCGGTGCCGATAGTCTGATCGCCCTAGCGCTGCGTACTACCTGCACGGCGGGCGATGCGGTGGTGAGCACCGCAGGCACCTACCCTACCTTCGGTTACTTCGCCCAGGGCCAGGGCTGCCACTTGATCGAGCCCAGCTACCATGAAGCCCCCGGCGTGCTCGCCCCGGATTTAGAAGCGCTGGCAGCCGCCGCCCATCAAGAAGAGGCGCGGTTGGTGTACCTGGCGAACCCCGACAATCCTAGCGGTCACCTGCATAGCGATACCGCGATTCTCAAGCTGCGCGAGGCGCTGCCGGAGGCGTGCTGGCTGCTGCTAGACGAGGCCTACGGCGATTTTCGTGACGACGCGGGCAGCGAGTTCCTTGGCCAGGCGCTGCCGGGCGTGATTCGCCTGCGTACGCTCTCCAAGGCCCACGGCCTGGCCGGGATGCGTATTGGCTACGCAATTGCCGAGCCTGACGTGCTGGCGATGATGATGAAAGTGCGTATTCACTACGCGGTGTCGTCGTTCACTCAGGCGGCGGCTGAAGTCGTGCTCGATCACCCCGACGAAGTACGCCAGCACATTGAAGCAGTGAAAGCCCGCCGCGAACAGCTGGCGCTGCACTTCACGGCGCTGGGTGCCGACGTGCTCCCCAGCGCGACGAACTTCGTCGGCATTCGGCTACCCAGCGCGGAGTTGGCGGCAGCGGTGCATCAGGAGCTGTTGGCCGAGGGCGTGCTGGTAGCCCGCCTCGCCCACCCGGAATTGGCCAACGTGATCCGAATTACAGCGGTCGAGGACGCGTTAGCGCCCGGCAGATTGGCCGCGCTGGAAAAAGCGCTTCAGCAGCACGGCTAGCACCGCCTGCCCCGGAGCAAAGCCGGGGCGACTTCAAAGCAATCAGCCCGTTATGCCGGGGTTAGCCAGTGCCGGTAGGCGTCTAGTTCGCCGCGCACGGCTTGGCGATAAAGATGCTGCAGCTGGGCCGTTACGCTATTCGCCGCCACCGGCTCGCTAAGGGGCGGCGCCCCGGAGCGAGTGCCGATTCTGCGCCCATCCAGCTCTCTTAGCGGCAGAATTTCGGCGGCGGTGCCGGTCAAAAATGCCTCATCGGCGGTGTAAAGCTCATCGCGGGTAATGCGCCGTTCTTTGACTTCGATGCCCAACACATCCCGGGCCAGTTGAATGACGCTATCTCGGGTGATGCCCTGCAGGCAGGAGGTCACTTCCGGGGTGTGTAGCACGCCATCGCGCAGTAAAAAGACGTTCGCCGCCGAGGCCTCGGCCACATAGCCTTCGGGGTCGAGCATGATAGTTTCATCAAAACCCGCTTTGACTGCCGTGTTGAGCGCCAGCATCGAATTCACGTAGTGGCCGCTGGTTTTAGCGCGGCACAGGCTGATGTTGACGTGGTGACGCGCCCAAGAGGACGTCAAGGCGCGCAGCCCGTGGGACGCTGCATGAGGGGAAAGGTAGGGCCCTAGATCCCAGGCGGCAATCATCACATGGGTGGTCAGCCCTTGGGCACGCAGCCCTAGGCCTTCCGCGCCGAGAAACACGGTGGGCTTTAAATAGGCGCTGCTTAACCCATTTTTAGTCAGGCTCTCTCGCTGGGCATCGATCAGCTCGGCTTCGCTAAACGGCAGCGGGATATCCAGCGCGTGGGCGCTTTCCACTAGCCTTCGCGTGTGCTCCGCTACCCGAAACAGCTGCGGGCCTTGCGGCCCTGCGTAAGCGCGCACGCCTTCAAAACAGCCCATGCCATAGTGCAGCGTATGGGTGAACACATGCACTTTGGCGTCCCGCCAGGCCAGCCACTGGCCATCCTGCCAAATCCAGCCGTCACGATCATAAAGCGGTGTCATCGGGTCATTTGCTCCCACTGTTGTTGCCAGCCATCGATGAGCGCCTGCTGGTGCGGCTGTAGCGATTGGTAGCCCCAGGCGGCAATTTCGTCGTTTTGTGGATCGAATACGGCGGTCTTGCTGCCCGCAAGGGCTTGGATCACCGCATGACCGCAGAGCGGCACGTAGCCTTCGGAGTAGCCGCCTTCATGCACCACCACCAACTTGCCGCTGCAGCAGCGCTCTGCCACGGCCTTGACTTGAGCGGTCATAGTGGCGAAAGCCTGGCTATTGAGCAGCATCTTACCTAGCGGGTCTTTGGCGCAGGCATCATAGCCACAGGCCACCACGATTAGGTCAGGCTTGAATGCCTCCAACGCGGGCAGCACCAACGTTTCCATGGCATACGCGTAGGCCCCCAGGCCACAGCCAGGGGGCAGCGGCAGGTTAAGGTTAGCGCCTAGCCCGGCCCCTTCTCCCTGCTCGTCAAAACCACCGGTTTCCAGCGGGTAGTTGGCCGCTTGGTGCATGGAAACGGTGAAGACATCGGGGTCGTGATAAAACGCCGCCTGCTGGCCGTTGCCGTGGTGAACGTCCCAATCGAGTATCGCTACCCGTTTGGCTTGACCTAGGGCGCGGGCACGCATCACCGCGACGGGAATATTGCCCAGCAGGCAGAACCCTCGGCCTTGATCGGCTTCGGCATGGTGGCCCGGAGGGCGGCATAGCGCATAGGCGTTATCCACGTCGCCCAGTGCCACGGCCTCAACGGCGGCGATGACCAGCCCCGCTGAGTGGGTTGCCGCCGCCCAACTGCCCGGCATATAGGGCGCGCAGTCGCCGCCATTGCCCCCTCGTGCTTTATCCCCTGCTTGCAGTTCATCCAAATAACGCGGGGTATGAAAACGCCGCAGGTCTTCCATCGTGGCGGCAGGTGGCTTCACTACGTGAAGCTCATCAATCAGCCCGCTCACTTCCAGAATATTCTTCAGCCGCCGCTTGCTCTCTGGGCTTTCAGAGGCGGCCTGGGGCTGCAAGAACTCCCCCGGCGCGGAAAACACGCCAATGGCCCCCTGGTCGTGCCAAAAGCAGCGTTCGTGCCAGTAAAATCCGGTTTTACTCATGCGGTAAACCCCTGCATAAAGGCCGCTAGGTTGGCGCTTAAATGCTCGGTGGGGTAGCCGCCTTCCTGCACAATCACCATGGGTAGCGAGAGCGCTTTTAAACGTTTGCCCACCTCGATAAACGCCTCGGTTTCCACATGCAGGCCCGCTAGCGGGTCATCCTTATGGGCGTCTAACCCCAGCGCGACCACCACGGCATCCGGCTCATAGCGCTGCAGATGGTCGATCAGGATCGCCAGCGCATCCAAATAGACCTCGCCATCGCTGCCCACCGGCAGGGGGAGATTCACGTTGCAACCCACGCCCTCATCGCTGCCCTCTTCATCGGCACCGCCCCAGAAAAACGGATAAAAATCGCTGGGGTCGGCGTGTAGCGAACCGGTCCATACATCGTTTCTGGCGTAGAAAATATCCTGGGTGCCGTTACCGTGGTGCAGGTCTACATCGATAATCGCCACCTTGGCAAAGCGTTCGCGCAGCACGGTGGCGGCTAGCGCAGAGTTGTTCAGCAGGCAAAAGCCGCCTGCGCGCTCCGGCCCAGCATGGTGGCCTGGCGGGCGGCACAGCGCATAGGCCACCGCTTCCCCGTCTAACACCGCTTCTGCCGCCGCCTCTGCGGTGACGGCCGAGGCCAGCGCGCCTTGAAAACTAGTCGCGCTGAGCGGGCAGGCCATATCGTGCAGGTGCCAGCCCGCTTGCCCAATCGGGTGGCGGGGGTAGTGGTGGCCTCCGCCGCAGGGGTGAATGTTGGGTGCCACAAACTCGGCGGCATTGGGCAGCGCCTGCCAGCGGGCATAGATCGTTTCTAAGAACGTCAGGTAGCGCGGCGTATGAATTTGCTCTAGGCGCTTGCGCAGCTTGGGGGAGTCTGACTCAACTGGCGCAGTGAGCACTAAGCCAGCCTTTGCTAACCCCTGCGTCAGTAGCTCGGCACGCACCGGGCCTTCCGGCGATGCGACGGGCTGGCCACGTAGCAGGAAGGTAGGCGGCGCATGCATCGCTTGGTCAGGGTGATAAAAGCACTTCATGGGTCGCAGTCCTTAGCTAGTCACAGCAGTGACGGTATCCAGGTGGAGAGCACTGGGAAAGCCGCCAACAGCACAATCACCACCAAAAACGAGACGTAAAATGGCAGCGACGCCACAATGGCCCGTTCATAGGGCACCTCGGCTATTCGCGCGGCGGTCATTAGCGTCATCCCCACCGGCGGTGTGACGTTCGAGATATTGAGCACCACAATCATCAGAATAGCGAAGTGGAGCGGGTCAAAGCCAAGCTGAATCATGGCAGGCACCAGCACCGGCGCAATGACTACCAACGCGGGCAGCACATCCATGACGGTGCCAATCAACAACAGTAGCAGGCACACCAGCATCAACTGTATAAAGGCCACATCGCTAAAGGTGGTGATGATACTGGCTGCATCCCGCGCGATGCCTGAACGGGTCACAAACCAGCCTAGCACTGCCGAAGTGGCCAGCAGAAAAAACACCACGCCAGAAAAGCGCACGGTAGTGACTAACGCCTGCCATATTTTGCGCCAGGTTAAGTTTCGGTAGAACACCACGCCGATCACGATGGCGTACACCGCAGCAAACCCCGACGCTTCAGTGATGGTGGTTAAGCCAGAGAGAATGCCGCCTAGAATAATCATCGGCACCACAAGAGCGGGCAGCGCCAGTACAAATGACATCACCGCCATCTTAAACGGCGTGGGGGCCTGTTTTGGATAGTTACGCTTCCAGGCTAAAAAGAAGCTAACGCCTAGCAGCGCCACGGCCATTAGCAGACCTGGAATAATGCCACCGGCAAACAGATCGATCACCGAAATATCCCGCAGCAAGGTAGCGTACACCACCATCACAACGCTGGGGGGAATAATCGGCCCAATGATCGAAGAGCACGCGGTGACTGCGGCTGCATACTCGGCATCGTACCCCTGCTTTTTCATCTCGGGGATCATGATTTTGCCAATGGCCACCGTATCGGTCACCGCTGCCCCCGTCAGGCCCGCAAAAAACACCGACACCGAGATATTCACATGGGAGAGCGAGCCCCGCACCCGGCCAAACAGCGCATTGTTGAAGGCGATCAGCTTGTGGGTCAGCCCGCCCTGGTTCATTAGCTCTGCGGTAAAAATAAAGTAGGGCACGGCGATCAGCAGAAAGCCGGAGACGCCAGAGAACATACGGTCGGCGATGATGCCGAGCATGCGCTCGCCGCCAATCGCAAACCCACCCGCCAACCCAGACATAGCCATCACAACGGCTACCGGCGCGCCAATAAACAGCAGTACAACAAACGCAATAATCGCAGGCGTCATGAGCGGTGCTCCCCATCAACGGTATCGATAAGTTCGCCAATCACGTCCTGCTCATCCATAAAGTGTTCGAGCAGTGCAAACCCGTGCACCAAGTGCAGCAGCATAATGCCCCCACTCATCGGCACGACAACGGCGGTGACCTTGCTGGGAATACGGATTTGGTCGGAGACCATGTACACCTGGGTGGCGCTGCTAAAGTAGTCCCAGCCGTACCAGGTGAGCATGAGCGCAAACAGCCCAATCACCGCTAGGCAAAGCCCGGCGGCCACCTGCACCATCACTTTTGGCAAGCTGCGTACCAGTAGCGTCATGGCGACGTGCTCACCGTAGCGCAGCGAAATCGTCATCGAGAGAAAACCAACCCAAGGCAAAAACAGCCGCGCCAACGAGTAGGTCCAGCTCAGCGTGCTGCCCGTGATCAATTTGTATAAAAATGCGGTAAAGGAGATGCCTAGCATCGCCAGAATACAGCCCACACACACCACGATAGCGACCTGATTGACCAGGTCGCTTAAGCGGCGCAAAGGAGTTAAAACGCCCATGGTTATTCCTCACGCTGGGGCGCATGACCCCAGCGTTGATCACCGTTATTGTCCGTAAATCCGCAGGTCATCTTCGGCTAGCTGCTGGCCCACGCGTTCGACTTCATCTAGCAGGCCCTGCATGCGCGCCTCGTCCATCCCGAAGTCGTTGACGATCCACTCCTGCCAAGCGGGGCGGGCAATTTCAGCCATACGCTCACGTTCGGCATCGGGCATGAGATAACAGGATTCAAAGCGCTCGCAGGACTCGACCCAACTAGCGGTGGCTAACGCGCCCGACATGCCGTGGCTGAGCTGAATGGCCGCACGCGCCGAGCTAATCACCGCCTGCTGATGCGTTTCCGGCAGCGATTGGTACCAGGACTCGCTCACCACCCAAGGCGCGCTGTTGTACACATGCCCGGTGAGGGTGGTGTAGTCGGTCACTGCATCGAAATTGAAGGTGGTATTAAGGACCGGCGCGTTGAACTGACCATCGGCTAAGCCGGTTTCCAGCGCGGTGATCAGCTCGCCCCAGGGCAGCGGCGTCGCGGAGGCCCCTAACGAGCGCATGATGGCGACGTGGGCCGGGTTCTCTTCGGTGCGGATATTGAGCCCTTCTAGATCTTCCAGGGTTTCGATCAAACGGACGTTATTGGTAAAGGCTACGAAGCCGCCGCCGTCGTCGAAGGTGCCTAGATAGCGCATGCTCGCGGCATCCACGGAGCCCGACATAAAGTCGGCAAACCACTCACTATCAAAGAACGTCCACGCTTGCCGCCAGCTGGTAAATAGGAACGGTGCGGTCACCGCTTGGTAGTCGCCATAGAACGACGACATGGCCCCTGCGGACATGATGGTGGACTGCAACGTACGGCCGCCCTGCACTTCCGAGCCATTTTCTACTTCAGAGCCGAGCTGGCCGCCGCCGAAGATAGTGACTTCAAGATCCCCATCGGTACGGGCTTCGACGAGATTTTTAAAATGCACCAGCGCCGGATAGATTTCGTTATTGCTCATATCCTCCGGTAGCTGGGTGGCGATCACCATTTCATAGGATTGGGCTTGGGCTGTGGCGCTAGCCACTGCCAGCGGAAGTGCCGCGAGGGCAGTGAAGAGCAAAGAGCGATTAGCGTTCATAACACACCTCGTTTTGGTTATTAATGGTCTTCGTTATGACTGGCGTTGCAGTGCTACGGGCGTGGTGGCCTTTATTGTTGTTGTACGGCCAGACCTGTAGCGTGATTTATCAGTGATGTTTAGGCAGTGATTCCCATAGTTCAATCGCGGCTGCGAGATCCTCCAGGGAGGCCCCTACCGATTTAAACAGCGTGATAGCGTCTTTATCCGAGCGCCCAGGTTTAGCACCGGTTAACACCTCAGCAAGCTCCGCTTGGATGTGCTCAAACTGGAACTCACCCTCATCAATCGCTTGCAGAATATCTCCTGCCTCACCTTTTGCACCGGCGTAGGTATCCACAAATACTTGTGAGCGACGCAAGCAAAGCGCATCGGTTTCTCGCATTTGCGGCCGAAACGCGCCAATTAAATCGACGTGAGTTCCGGGGGTTAGCCACTCCCCTTTGATGATGGGTTGGGTGGAGAGCGTCACGCAACTGACAATATCTGCCTCCGCCACGGCGGCGGGTAATGCTTCTACTACTTGGGTATCAAAACGGCTTGCGTACTCCTCAGCAATCTCCGTTGCCTTGCTGGGGTTACGTCCCCAGATCAGCACGCGCTTGATCGGCCGCACGCTGGCGTGGGCTTCGATCACCATAGGGGCCAGCTTGCCTGTGCCCACGACCAACAGCGTTTCGGCGTCTTCATTGGCTAACGCTTGGGCGGCCAGCGCAGAGGCAGCGGCGGTACGGCGGCGGGTTAATTCACTGCCATCGATACAGGCCAGCGGCTGGCCGTGCTTGCCTTCACTGAGCAGGTAAAGCCCGGAAATAGCGGGAATACCGTGCTCGGCGTTTTGCGGAAACACGTTGACCATTTTCACACCAATATAGCCAGCGGCTTCCCAGGCGGGCATCAGCAGCATGGTGGCTTCACCATCTGGCCGGTACATGGCGTGATGGTGGCGAGGAGGCGACTCTACCCCGTTCACAAAGGTGTGCCGTAAGCGGTCAATGACTCCCTGCCAAGTTAAGTATTGCGCGACTTCCGCTGCCGAGACGACCTGCATATCAAGCCTCCAGCAGCGCAGCGATGACCATGATTTCCACCTTCCACTCAGGCTTGGCCAGCTTGGCTTCCACGGCGGCGCGCACCGGCGGGCGGCCAGGCACTACCCAGGCATCCCAAGCTTGGTTCATTTGATCGAACTCCGCCATGCTGGTGACCCACACTTGAGCAGAAATTAGGTGCTCTTTGGATGTCCCCGCTTGCACCAGCAGTTGGTCGATACGTGCAAGCACTTGCTCGGTTTGCCCACGCATATCGGCGGTGGTATCCGTTGGCACTTGGCCTGCGAGGTATACCGTGCCGTTATGAATCGCCACTTGGCTCATGCGAGTATTGCTGTCTTGATAGGTCACGCCCATGGGGTCTCTCCAAGGAAGGTGGGGATCCTCTTGAGACTACGACGATGCAAAAGGGTGTGCTTGCCCGAAACTCGGGTAAATTTGCCCGCAAGTCAGGCAGGCGGCGTGTTCAGGCGTTATCTGTCAGAAGAGGGGGAAATCTCAAAGTAACGACGATAGGCGCGGGAGAAGCTGCCTTGGTCGCGAAAGCCCACCAGCATGGCAATGTGGCCAAGACTCAGCGCGCTATGGCGAACCATCGTGCGCGCATGATCTAACCGCCTGCGCTGTACATAGGCCAGCGGCGTCACCCCGGTTAATTCACGAAAGCAGCTATAAAAGTGCCCAGGGCTTAATGCACACAGGGCCGCTAGCTGCTCAACGCGCACTTCATCCGCCAAATGTTGGTCTAGCCAGGCATCCAACCGCTCTAGATCAAGCCGCTCACTGATACAGCGCACCCCGAGCTGGTCGGCCGTCTGTTTTGGCGCGTCTTGCAGGTACATATAGAGCGCCCGCAGTAGCAACACAGCGATCTCATTTTGCAGTGCTGGGCATTGGTCAAGCTGATGCGCAAGCGCATGGGTGAGCTGATTTAAAGCAGGTGGAACGGTAAAGAAACGCGGCTTATCGAATAAGCGCTCAATCTCACTACCCTTTTCCAAGGTGGCTAAGTGCTGCACAGGGATATCCAGCACCAGCGTTCGATTGCTGCCATCGCCTTGATACTCGTGATGGCGCGACGAAGGGATCAAACAGCCACGGCGAGCGGTGACCCGCCCCCCTTGGCCTTCCATGGCAAGCTCGGTAACGCCACACGTCGCCAGGATTAGCTGGTGGAAATCGTGGGAGTGCGCCACCTGCTCTGGGGCCAAATTGCGGCTATGCAGCTCAAACTGGGCCATAAACTTACCACTGGGTTGGTTCTCAACAAGAGCCTTTACTATACGGCGATGCCCTATTGAAAAGCGAGGGTGCGTTAACGTTTCATTAACGCACCCCGCAACAGCCAGTAACCGCTTAGGCGTCAGGCAGTGCGGCAATCACCATAATTTCCACTTTCCACTCAGGCTTGGCCAGCTTGGCTTCCAGAGCGGCGCGCACTGGCGGGCGACCCGGCACCACCCAGGCTTCCCACACTTCGTTCATTTCCGCGAACTCGGCCATGTCGGTCACCCACACCTGAGCAGAAATCAGGTGCTCTTTAGAGGTACCTGCCTGCGCCAGCAGCTCATCAATACGCGCCAACACCTGCTCGGTTTGGCCACGCATACCCACCGTGGCATCGGCTGGCACTTGGCCCGCAAGGTAAACCGTTCCGTTATGAACAGCCACTTGGCTCATACGTGCATTGCTTTCGTGATAGGTCACGCCCATGGGGTTGTCTCCGTTAAAGTTACGTTTTATATGACATTGATGGCACGGCACCATTTTTACCACGAGATATGTTTAACGGATATCTCTAAACAACAGGCATAAAAAAAGGGCCTAAGTGCCTATTCAAAATTAATCGCGCACTCAGTGCCGTAGCCATCGAGTAGCCGGTGTACCTCATCACAGAGGTTATCAAACGAAAGATACGCACTCAGCGGCAGCCATGCATACTTCATCTGCCGCCACAGAATCTCAATCAGATTCAGCTCCGGCGAGTAAGCCGATAAGTAGACCAGATGAACACGATGCGACATCCACTCGAGTATTTTCCGCCTGAAGGCCTTGGAGCGATGCATGCTGGCATTGTCGAGCACCACCACGGCGAAGGTGTCGGGGTCTTTCTGGGCTACAAAATGGTCAAACGCGTCGATGACCGTATCGGTGGTCACGGACTCGG
>NZ_FODB01000059.1 GCF_900110265.1 Vreelandella aquamarina
CGGCACCTTGCGCTTGAAGCTGATCAAGGTTGGCGCAGTCATCATCCGCAACACCCGCCGAATACGGGTGTTGATGAGTGATAGCTATCCACACAAGAACGATCTCTCAGCACTGGTTCAGCGCTTGGTGCCCCAGTAGATAATCGGGCTCCCCCGGCCCGATACCAATGGGGGAAAGGGGGAGTTGTGCCTGAATGCCGGAAACTGGCTAAATAATCGCCAACTTCGACCATGACCACTCGGATCTGGCACTACCAGGCTTGGTCTGCGAAGGTTGTTGGAGCACTATGAGAAATCCGGGTTAGGGGGCTTCCTTTAGCCAATGCGTGCTTAGTGTACACAGTACATTTATGGTTATCAATTATCGACCCTATATTTTGCCGTGGCTGGCAGTGATTTGGTTGCCAGCTGGTTGTCATGCGGTTGCCATTTGGCTGCTCACAGGGTGAAAACCATGTGAGTAATGTAAACCATGGAAAGCTTAACTCATTGAAAAAACTTTGTTTCCGCATTGCAGGCGCGATCCCAAAGTTTGTTTGGTTGCACTCATAATCCCTTGGTCGTAGGTTCAAGTCCTACTGGGCCCACCATTTCTAAGTCTCTCCCCCTAGATTGCCTTCTTCTTAAGCCCCTGACCAACGTCAGTAAACGGCTCCTTTGCCATATTCGCAGTTTCTCAAAACCTCATTTGTCTCTATTGGTTCTTCCACCGATCCTCCTTCGAACACCCCGTTCCTCCCCAACCTCTTGCCCCACCAGAGTGATTGTGGTTGTGAATAAAAATCCGTATCATTCGTCTTACTATAACGAACTCCTCATACCCGTTGAGACTCACTCATGCTCCGTAAAACCATGCCGTTTTCCGTCGCGCCGTTGCCTGCTGCCGTTCGCCGTTCACTGGTGGTGTCGCTCGGTGGAATGCTGTGCGCTGCGCCGATGGCCGCACTGGCTCAAGAAGACACCATTAACACTGGCACCACCGTGGTCACCGCGACCGCGTTGAAGGTAGACACCCCCGAGGTAGAAACGCCTCGCGCGATCTCTACCGTGAGCGCGGAAGAGCTGGAAACCCGTGGCGTTAATAAGTACGACGAAACGTTCCAGTATCGTTCCGGCGTTGTTTCCCAGCCTTACGGCGAGGACAACAACACGGATTGGTTCTTCTTACGTGGCTTCAGCGCGGAAAGTGCGACCTACCAAGATGGCCTGCGTTTATTCCGCACCGGCGGCTACTTCTGGTGGATGAATGAGACGTTTGGCGTTGAGCGGGTGGATTTACTGAAAGGCCCGGCCTCTATTTTGTACGGTGAAGCGCCTCCCGGCGGTGTGATTAACGCCATCAGCAAGCGCCCGACCAGCGAACCACAGGGCACGTTGGAAATTGAGGCGGGCAACCAGCAGCATCGCCAGGTGGGCATTGATGTCTCTGGCCCGGTGGCCGAGCGTGACGATATGCGTTACCGCATGGTCGGGCTTTATCGCGATGGGGAAGGGGAACTTAACGGTAGCGAGAAGGAGCGCTACTACTTTGCGCCTAGCCTGGAAATGGATGTCAGCGACGATACTACGGTCACTTTCCTTGCCAGCGTGCAGAAAGATGAGGGCGTGCCCACTACCGGTTTCTTCCCGGCACTGGGTACGCTGAACGACTCTCCGTTTGGCCAAATCGACCCCGAGACCAACCTGGGCCAGCCGGATTACGACCGTCTGGATCAGCGCCAAGTAGGCATTGGTTACGAGCTTGAGCACCAGATCAACGATACGTGGGAGTTCCAGCAGAACGCTCGCTATACGCATTTAGATCTTGAGCTGCGTAATGTTTATCCCAACTCGTTTGTTACCCCGCCGCGCAGTATTTCCCGTGGCGTGATTGATCGCGCCGGCGAGTACGATGCGTTCAATATCGATAACCGCTTGATTGCACGCACCTACACCGACAACACGGAAAACACCTTGCTGGTGGGCGCGGGCTATCAAGAGTTGAACCTGAACTACACCAACCGCGATAGCTTCCGTACCTTGGGCGATGGCTCTACGTTCTTCGCCAACGTGGATACCGTAGACCTCTATAACCCGGATTACGCCGCCTTTACCGCGCCGGATACCGGCGACCCCACCCAGCATGATGTGGACCGCCGCCAGTTCGGTATTTACGTGCAAGACCAGCTGCGCGTGGCAGATAAGTGGGTGTTCCTCGCGGGTGCACGCTACGACAGCGTGGATAGCAGCGACGACTTCAGTGATGTCACCGGTAGCAGCAGCCAGGGCTACGATGACGAGCAGCTATCACTTACAGCCGGGGCCATGTACCTGGGCGATAACGGCATTTCACCTTACCTTAGCTACAGCGAGTCGTTTACACCTGTCGCGGGTATCGGGCCGAATGGTGCTAGCTATGAGCCGCTGGAAGGTAGCCAGCTAGAAGCCGGTGTGAAAATTGCCCCGTTTAATGTAGATGGCTACGTGACCGTTGCCGTATTCGACGTGGAGGAGGACAACACGCTGATTTCCACTAGCGCGCCGGTACAGGAGCAGGCTGGTGAGCGTCGCTCCCAGGGTGTGGAGATCGAAGGCGTGGGCTACCTCACCGATGACCTACAGCTCACGGCGGCGTACACCTATACCGATGCGCGCTACGATATCAGCGATTCCCAGCAGGATGAGCGCGTGCCGCTGGTGCCTTTCCATATGGCGTCAGCGTGGCTGGATTACGATATGAGCAGCAGCTTGCCTGGACTTTCCGTTGGGGCGGGCGTGCGTTATATCGGTGAAACGTCTCCGAGCCCTGGCAGCGGTATTAACCGCGATGTGCCTTCCACCACGCTTTACGATGCCATGGCCAGCTACGATATTAACGACAGCTGGACCGCGCAGGTGAACGTGAACAACATCACTGATGAAGAGTACGTGAGCGGCTGCGATTTCTACTGCTATTACGGTGCTTCTCGCAGTGTGATCGGCAGCGTGAAGTACCGCTGGTAATTGATCATTGGCACTCAATCTTAACCCACAACGCCCGGCTTTAAGCCGGGCGTTGTTGTTCGTCGTTGTTGTTCGTCTATGTACTACCCATTCACCATCGCGTGCCATACGGTGCATTCGGTGGGGCCTTGCGCTAGGTCAGCACAGGTATCCACACGCCTTAGAGTAGTGGCTTGGCAGTGCACGGTCAGTTCACCTTGCCACTGGTCGAGCCGCCACTGAAAGCGTATCTCTCGCGCTTGGTCGTCGCCGTGATCGCTGATCAGAGCCAACGTGGGTTGTCTTGCCTCCGTGCTGAGCTGCGTCAACGCAGCGATTTCAGCACTCTGCTGTGCGGGAGTGAGCTGTGAGCTGCCGCGGTATCCGGGCAAAAAGCGCTGTTGGCGGGCTTCGGCCTGTAAGAAGGACAGCGCTTGTTCTGGCGTAATACGCCCATATTTGCGCACGTTTGGCAGCACGATCACGCTGGCGGCGAGTCGGCAGCCGCCGAGGTGGCTGCTCTCCCATACCTCGAACGGCAGCGGGTGCTCAGCTACCGTGCTGGCTAGCGCTTTGAACGTTTTATAACCGTACTTCGCGCAGCACTTATCTTTGGTGCCGTGGGTACAGCAAAGAACCAAATCATTGCGCATCGCTGGCTGCTCCCACTGGCTAAGGCGGGTGCCACTTTGAAAGGCGCTGAAGAACGCCTCTAACTCCCATCGTGCCACGCGAAAGCGGCGCCTCTCCGGCATCAGAAAGAGCTGATGCTGGTACTTTTCCATGCCCGGCTGTTGGATCAGGTTGATGCGCAGGCCATCGTCAGCCAGCGTATCTAGCGTTTGCTTTAATGAATCGCTCATATCGCTGGCGTGGCGTAGTTTGCGCTGCCACTTCGCGCGCGGCCAGCTAAGCAGTAAGTTGCGCTCGGCATGAGCGGCGCTACCGGCCAGCGGGTCGTGCTGTTCACGGCTTAAATCCGCGCAGAAGGTGTGGTTCATAGGGCTGCCTGTAACGTCGCCGAGGTGAAGGGCACGCACACTGGGCTGCCGCTAGCGGGGTCGCGCAGAATGTGAGCATCCAAGTCGAAGACGCGCTTTAGGTTGGCCGCGGTGAACACATCGCTTGGCGTGCCGCTGATGACGATTTGCCCGTCGCGCATCATGACTAGGTGGTCGGCGTAAGCGGCGGCGAGATTCAAGTCGTGCAGTACCAGCAGCAGCGTGCGGCCATGGTCGTGGGCCAGCCGAGATAGCAGCGCCAACAGCTCTACCTGCACCTTCAAGTCTAAAAAGGTGGTGGGTTCATCCAGCAAAATCAAATCGGTCTGCTGGGCGAGCACCATCGCGATCCAGCAGCGCTGGCGCTGGCCGCCAGAGAGCGCTTCCACATCTCGGTCGGCAAACTCGGTCACGTGCATATAGGCCATGGCTTCGGCGATGGCGTTGGCATCCTGCTGTGGATCTTTTTTCCAAAACCCTTGGTGGGGGAAGCGCCCCATCCCCACCAGCTGTTTTACGCTCAACCCCTCGGGGGCGATGGGGCCTTGCGGCAAAATGCCTAGCCGCTGGGCGACCTCCCGGGTGTTGCTGCGATGAATGTCCTTGCCATCGAGATAGACATGCCCGCCGCTAGGCGTCAGCGTTCGCGCCAGGGTTTTTAGCAGGGTCGATTTACCGCTGCCATTGGGCCCCAGAAGCACCGTGAGTTGGCCTTCCGCTACAGCAATATCCACCCCTTGCAAAATGCGCTTAGCGTCGTAGCCAGCGTGCAGGGCGTCAGCGGTGAGTCGTGATGCAGGGTGGGAATAGGCGGGCATAAGGTAGGCTCAGGCAAGCTCAGTCACAGAATTAGGGCAGTCAGCACCCTAAGGCAAAATATTCTCATTTTCAATGTTGTTCTTGTGGCTGCCTGTTCTGTGTCATTGCGGACGTTCGAACGGTGCGTCCGCAACGGTAGACCTGCCTGTTTCTTTGTGCATAATATAATCATTATTATTTAGATCCGCGTTAGCATTTCAGCGGCCGCTAAAGTGATAATTCACCAAGGGTTCATTCGTACGACGTTACACACAACGCAAGGGAGCAGACATGCAAACGATGAAACACGCCGCTTTCTGGCCAACGGTCACCTTGGCAGGATTAGTGGCAGCCACTCAGGCCAATGCCCAGCAAGAGGCAACTGACGTGGGGCAGGCGCTCAACGAGTCATCACCCACCATGGTCGTGACGGCGACGCGTAGCCGTAGTGAAGAGGGGAAAACGCCGCAGCGAGTGACGGTGATTACCCGTGAGCAGATCGAACAGCAGCTCGCCATCACCGACGACCCTGGCCAGGTCTTGAGCAACTTGATTCCCTCCTTTTCACCTAGCCGTCAGAAGCTGTCCAACGCCGGAGAGACGCTGCGCGGGCGCGATGCGCTGTTCCTGATCGATGGTGTGCCTCAGTCCAATCCGCTGCGCGATAGCTCTCGTGACAGTTACACCATCGACCTCTCCATGGTCGAGCGGATTGAAGTGATTCACGGGGCCAGCGCCGAGCATGGTTTGGGAGCCACCGGCGGTTTGATCAACTTCGTCACCCGTCGGGCCGAAGGGGGCGGTATTAGCCAAAGCGCGGGCATTAGCGTCACCATTGACGACGACCTGCACTCGGAAGGCTTGGGCAACAAGCTCAACTATCGCATTAGCGGCCAGCAGGGCGACTGGGATTTTGTAGCCGCGGCTACTCGCCAAGAGCGGGGCGTGTTTTACGATGGCGGCGACCGTCGCGTGGGCATTGCCTACCCCGGCGAGCTGCAAAACTCGGAAAGTTACGACCTGTTCGGCAAGTTAGGCTACTGGATCGACGACAATCAGAATATCGAGCTGTCGCTCAATCATTTTGATTTGGAAGAGGGCGACGACTACGTGCCCGTGGTGGGCGACCGCGATGCGGGCATCCCGACCAGCGCCGAGCGGGGCACACCCGACGGCGCGCCAGGCTTCAATGAAGTCACCACCGCCCGCTTGGCGTACTCCCACGCGGATTGGTACGGCAACGCGGTCGATGCCCAGGTGTATCGCCAGCGCTTCCGAGCGCGCTTTGCCACCACGCCGTTCTTCCCTTACCTGGATGGCAACGGCAATACCCAGTTCGACCAAACCCGTAACGAATCGGATAAACAGGGCGCCAAGTTCACCCTAAACCGCCAGGGCATGCTGGATGACCGGCTCGGCGTGACGGTGGGGTTAGACATCCTCGAGGATGAAACCCGCCAAATGCTGGTAGAGACCGGGCGCACCTACGTGCCGGAAAGCCGCTACAGCAACATTGCGCCGTTCTTACAGGGGCAGTTCAAAATCGCCGACCCGCTCACGCTGCATGCCGGCGTTCGCCATGAGCACGCCGATCTTGAGGTGGATGCCTACGAGACGATTGACCGTAGCAACGTCACTCAAGATAACGTCGCGGTAGGAGGCGGCAACCCCAGTTTCGATGAAACGCTTTATAACGTGGGTTTGACGTACCAGGCCACGGAGTGGGCACAGCTGTATGCCAGCTACTCGGAAGGTTTTGGCATGCCGGACGTGGGTCGCGTGCTGCGGGGCATCGGCGAACCGGGGCAGGATGTGGATACGCTGCTTCAACTGCAGCCCATCGTGACCGATAACCAGGAAATTGGCGCGCGCTTTGACTGGGAGCGATACGGCCTGGAAGTCAGCTACTACGAATCGAACTCTGACTTTGGCCAGCGCTTGGCCGAACAGAACGGTACGTGGGTGGGCAGCCGGGAGAAAACCGAAATCCAAGGGGTGGAAGTGACCGGCAACATGCAGATCAATGACTACCATGACCTGTCGCTCTCCTACGCCCATACCCAAGGCAAGTCAGACCAAGACGGCGATGGCAGCGTGGACACCAAGCTTACCGGGATCAATATTGCGCCCGATACGCTCAAGCTGGGCTGGAGCGCCGTATGGAACGACCGTCTCTCGACCCGCCTACAGGGCCGCTATTACTTCGACCGCAGCGTCGATAACCCGGCGCTCGACTTCGATGGCTACGGTTTGGTGGATGCCTCGCTGGCCTACCAGCTCCCTACGGGGCAGCTATCGCTGGGTATCGAGAACCTGACCGACGAAGACTACCTCACCTATTACTCTCAAGCCGCTCGCATCAGCGATGAGTACTACTTCACCGGTCGTGGGCGCACGTTCACGGTGGGGTATCAGCTGGATTTTTAAGGCTTAACGCTGGCGCGCCCGATACAAGAGATAAACAAAAAAGGGCGCGCCAATGCCCGCAACGAAAATACCGGCAGGCAGGTCGTTAGGCAAAAAGGCGACGCGGCCGAGTAGGTCGGCATAAAGCACGAGTAATGCACCGACCAGTGCGGATGCAGGCAGTAGCCGCGCTAAATGTCGGCCCACCCATCGCGCCGCTAGGTGCGGTGCCATGAGGCCCACAAAGCTGAGCCCTCCCGCCACGGCCACCGCAGCACCGGCCAGCACCACGCTACAGGCAAGTAGCACGATTCGGCTGCGCAGTAACGGTACGCCTAACCCTTGGGCTACGCTGTCGCCAAGCGCCATTGTATCGGCGTGGCGCGTTAGCAGAAAACTCACCGGCGTCGCTAACAGTAGCCACGGCAGCAGGCTGGACACATCGGCCCATTGGGCGGCGTATAAGCTGCCGGTCAGCCAGGTATAGGCGCTCATGGCGGTGGAGTCGTCACTCATCACGATCAGTAGCGTAGTGCCCGCGCCCATGGCGGCGGCTAGGCCAATGCCCACTAGCACCAAGCGCGCAGGGCTAATACCACGCTGCCATGCCAAGCTGACCACAAGCAGAGCGGCGAATAAGGCTCCGAGCATGGCCGCCACCGGTAGCCAGCCGATGCTAACGTGCGAACTGAGCAACGCGATAAAGAGAACGGCGGCTAGCGCCGCGCCGCTGGTAATGCCAATAACATCCGGCGAGGCAAGCGGGTTACGCACGATGCTTTGCAGAATGGCGCCTGCCATTGCCAGCGCCGCCCCTACCAGGATCGCCAGCACAATACGCGGTAGCCTAAGCTGCCAAATAATGAACGTCAGCTCGCTATCCGCTGGGTTAATAAGGGAATGCCCGACTTGCAGTGGTGGAGTAGGAAAACTTCCCAAGCAAAGCGACAGAGCCGCGCTTAGCACAAGCCCCACACTCAATAGCAGCAGCGTGAGACGAAAACGTGTGCCAAGCGCGTTGCTGGCGTCAGAAGGAGAGAGCGCTGCGAGTGTCATTGGCGAGCCATGTTGCGTCGTGCGAGGTAAATAAAGAAAGGCGTACCAATGAGCGCTGTCATGACGCCGACCGGCACTTCCTGTGGAGGAATTAAAAACCGCGATGCCGTATCGGCCAGCAGAAGCAAGCAAGCGCCCAAAACGGCACAGCCAGGAAGCATCCAGCGATGGTCAATGCCAAAGAGGCGGCGAGCCATGTGGGGCACGATTAGCCCGACAAACCCAATCATGCCCGCCAGGGCTACTGAGCTGCCTGCCAATACAATCACCACGAGCCCCAGAAGCAGTTTGATGCTGCCCGCGCGCATGCCTAGGCTTGTCACCATGTCATCACCTAATAACAGCGCATTGGCGTGACGTACCAAGAGGGCGCTAAGCACTATGGCACCACCAAACAGCGGTAGCAGCGGCAGTACTAGGTCAAGGTCGCGTCCCGCCACAGAACCCGCTAGCCAATAAAGCACGCTTTCAAAGCTCTGCTGGTCGACCACCAGGAGCCCCTGGCTGAAGGAGACAAACATCGCGGTCACCGCGACCCCTGCCAGCACCACCCGCAGCGGCGAGTTCTCGCCATAGCGCCCGCGACTTAGCAACGCCACTAAACTTGCTGCCACTAGCGCGCCGAGTAGGGCGGCACCCACATAATGGGCAGGCGTATGCAGCGGCAGTAGCGCTACCGCTACCACGACGAAAAACATCGCCCCGGCGTTAATGCCTAAAATACCCGGCGAGGCGAGCGGGTTGCGAGTCATGGTCTGCATCAGTGCGCCCGCTACGGCCAAGCTAGCACCCACGAGCGCCGCCACCACGGCGCGTGGCAGGCGCTCGGTATATAGAATGATATGCGCCACATTAGCGGGATCGTAAGCGGTTAGCATACGCCACAGTGCCGACCACTCTAGCGGGGTGGTGCCGAGCATGACGCTGCCGATAAACGCCAGTAGCGTCATGGCAGCGCCTGCTAGCAACCCTAACCACTTAGCGGAGCTGCTGTTCAGCATGAGGGCGGCTCCTGAATGCATAAAGCGCAGTGTGGCAAGTGGCCATCGGTGGCCGGGGTGAGCTGATAGTAGCGGTAAAGGTCATCCAGCATGGCGTTGGCCGCCAAAATACCGCCGCCCATCATCCAACTAACGGGGTCTGCCTCAAATACTTGGCCGCGCTGCACAGCCGTTAGCTGTTGCCACAAAGGGTGAGAAGCCCAGTGTTGGTAGTTGGCCGCAATGGCTGGGTCATCTGGCTCCAGCAGCACAAAGATGACATCAGCCTCAAGCACCGGAATGTTCTCCGTGCTGGCAAGCTTCATCCCCCAGTCTTGAGAGGCCAGCGTCTCGGGTTGTTCAAAGCCCAGCTCATCTAGAATCGAACCGGCAAACCCGCTGGTATAGATCCGCACATGATCGCTTTTAAAGCGCACGACGGCGACTTTTTGCGGCCATTGGCCCCCTAGCTGATCAGCGATCTGCTGGCGAAAGTCCGCCACGCGGGTTTCCCAGCGCTGCAGCAGCGCTTGGGCTTGCTGTTCGCGCTCGCTGGCCTCGGCCACCAGCGCTAACGTCGTTTTGAAATCATAGACGGTGTTGGCGTAAACGCTGGTCGCCATGGCGCTTAACAGCGGGGCGACGCGTTCGTGCCGAAAGTGACTGGCGATAATGGCATCCGGGTTCAGCCAAGCCACTTTCTCAAGGTTCGGCTGGGTTTCCAGCCCCACGTGCTCAACATTGGTAAGCGCATCGCGTAAATAGCGGTAGGTGGGCTTTTCCAGCCAAGCGTCAACCACGCCAACGGGGGTAATTCCGAGAGCTACGGCACTGTCCGTGGCTCCTTGGTAGAGCGTTACTAGGCGTGGTTGGTCACATTGAGTAGGTAAATCAGCAGTGGTGGCTACTTCATTGGCTATAGCAAAGAAAGGCAGCAGGGTGGAGCAAAAAATAAGCAACACCCGCCACCCTGTGCGGCTGCCATAAGCGTCTGCTGTCTGCATACGTGCCCTTCGGTGTCACGGAGAAAGGCGAAATCATGGCATGTTGTAAAAGCTAATGCAAAGCATTATCAAATAAGGGCTGCCACTACCTCCACCGCCCCAAATACTCCCACCCCGGCGGCCACCGGCCAGCCCAGTGAGCGCAGGCGACGCCACACCAACAGCGTAACGCTCAGGCCAATCGCGGTGGCCAACCAAGAGACAGGGCTGGGGTTGACGGGCACTATCGAGACGCCCAACACGGCGGCAATCATCATGGGGCCCAGAATCACCAGCCATTGGGGCATGGCGTTCATTCCCGCTGCGCTACCAAGACGGCGCTGCATCCATAAAAAGGGCACCACTCGCATCAGCAGCGTGCCGAGTGCGCAGATAATGACGGCGATCCACATGGCGCTGCTCATGGGCGGCTCCTCCGTGGTTGGAACGTGACCGTATAGAAGCACAGCGCGCCGCAGGCGGCTGCGAGAGGAATGGCCACGTTGCTCCATCCGGCCAAGTTCAACCCTAGCGCGGCAAGAATGGTACACAGCATGGCGGCAGCCCAGCGCTTGTCGGTAAAGCGCGGTGCCACCATGGTGAGAAACAGCGCGGGGAGGGCGAAGGGCATAATCTCACCCAGTAGCGGCCAGCGGGCGGTGACCGCCTCGCCGCCGGTCGCACCCACCGCCGTGCCGATAATCCACACTCCCCACGCCAGCAGCGAGGCGCCTACAAACCAGCTAAACCGTTTTACTTCCGGTAGCTGGGGGAGCCGTGTGAGCGCCAAAGCAAAGACTTGATCGGTCAGGCCGTGCATCAGCCAAGGCCAGTGGCGGCTTCGGGGCAGCAGCGCGGCCAAATTGGGGCCGTACACCACGTGGCGCACGTTGATGAGTAGCGTCATGGCCACCACCAGCCATAGCGGCGCACCAGCGGCAATCATGCCCACGAACAGAAACTGCGAGGCACCCGCGTAGATCAGCGCTGAAATGGCGGCCGCTTCCCAAGTGGTAAAACCGGCCTGGGTCGCGACCAAACCAAACGAGAGCGCGACCGGAATATAGCCGCCTAACAACGGAATTGCTTCACGCACGCCCTGTAAGGCAGAGCGCAGCGGTGAGTGGTTGGCGTGCACCGTGTGATCGGCTGGCTGGCTCATGGTGGGGTCCCTTCTTGGCCGTAGGTGACGGTGAGTAGCAGGGTGGCTTCATCGGTGTGCGTACGGTACAGGTGCGGCTGGTCGGCCTGAAAGGTGATGCTTTCGCCAGGGGTGAGCGTGGTGGTCGCACCCTCTGGGCCTACTTCTAACCATCCGCTAATGAGCGTCAGCGTTTCCCGCGTGCCCAGGGTATGGGCCTCGGCGTGGCGCAGCGTATTGGGCGCGCAGCGCATCCAGTAGGCATCCACCTGTGGCACGCCCTTACCCTGGTCGATCAACTGTACCTGCACGCCATCCTCGCCGAGCGGCACGCTAATCGGTGCAACTAGGGTGCCAAACGGAACGTTGAGTTGGACGGCCAGCCGCCAGATCGTGTCGAGCGTCGGGTTGCCATTGCCTTGCTCTAAGCGGCATAGGTTGGATTTCGCGATGCCCGCCGCGTTGGCAAGTTGCGAGAGCGATAAATCCTGCGCTTTACGAAGGGCTTGGAGGTGTTGGCCTAGCGTAACAAGAGAGTGCTCGTTCATGGACGTCCTTGCTGTTCCTTTTATAGAACGTTCTATATAAGGAACAGCGATCTGTCAATCGACGAGCCACAAAGGAGCGTTAATCAGGCTTACGCGCTCGACAGGCGGCGGCGGTAAACAGCACATCGGTGGAGGAGTTGAGCGCCGTTTCGGTAGAGTCTTGCACCACGCTAATCACAAAGCCAATGGCGACGGCCTGCATGGCCACTTCGGTCGGAATGCCGAACAGGCTGGCGGCCATGGGAATCAGCATCAACGAACCGCCCGCCACGCCAGACACACCGCAGGCCGCCAGAGCCGATACGATGCAGAGCAGCAGCGCGGAGGGGAAATCCACGCTAATTCCCAGGGTGTGCGTAGTCGCCAGCGTAATCACGGTAATGGTGATCGCCGCCCCGCACATATTGATGGTGGCACCTAACGGAATGGAGATCGCGTAGGTGTCGGCATCCAGGTCCAAGCGGCGGCAAAGCTCCAGGTTGACCGGAATGTTGGCCGCCGAGCTGCGAGTGAAAAACGCCGTAATGGCGCTGCCCCGTAGGCAGGTAAACACCAGCGGGTAAGGATTTTGGCGGGTAGCCAAGTAGACCAATAGCGGGTTACTTACTAGCGCGACGAACAGCATACAGCCAACGATCACCCCCAATAGCTGGGCGTAGTTAAGCAGTGCCTGCACGCCAGACTCCGCCAGCGTACCGGCCACCAAGCCGAAAATACCCAGTGGGGCTAAGCGAATTACCAGCGTGACAATACGCGTAATGGCGGCGGATAAGTCGCTCAGCGCTTGGCGAGTCGTGTCGCTGGCCTGGCGAAGTGTCAACCCCAAGCCAATGGCCCAGGCCAGAATGGCGATGAAATTGGCGTCCATCAGAGCCGTCACAGGGTTCGCCACCGCGTTGAGCAGTAAGTCACGCAGCACGGTAAAAATATCGCTCGGCGGGTTGCCGTCGACTTGTCCCGTATCCAAGGCCAGCTCCGTGGGAAGTGCGAAGCTTGCGGCTACGGCAATCAACGCGGCAATCAGCGTACCTGCGACGTAGAGTAAGAGCACCGAGCGAATATGTGTCGGCTGGCCCGCCTGATGGGCGGCAATGGCCGCCGCCACCAGCACGAAGACCAAAATAGGCGCCACGGCCTGCAGCGCGGCAATGAAAAGCTGCCCGAGAAGGGCTACATCGCTGGCTATGTCGGGTACGAGTAGGGCCAACAGCACCCCAGCGACAATACCGATGACGATTTGAGGAATAAGCCCCAGCCGTAACAAGGGTCGAAAAACGGTGGTAGCGGTGGCAATCATTGCGTGACTCTCAGGTAGTAAAAGGGGGAAGCGATGCGGCGGTAAGCGCCACCGCGCCTGAAAGGGGCAGCATTCTATCAGTTGAGGGCTTCTCTGGGGTGGGTGTGCCACAAATCGGCACTCGCTGTCACAGAAATGAGCGCCAGACTATACTTCGCTTGCTGCGGGGCATCATCGCAGCGTGGCTTTAGTGCTACTTCCCGCCTATTCCAAAAGAAGAAGGAACGTTGCATGCGTATGAAGGTGTTTTTCGCGGCACTATTGATGCTGTGTAGCTCGTCGCTGGTCATGGCGGCCGACTACTACGTCGATATCACCAACCGTACTGGCTACACCATTTACTATATGTACGTGAGCCCGGAGGATTCGAAAAGTTGGGAGGAGGACGTGCTGGGCAGCGACGTGTTGATGAATGGGGATACCCAGCGCGTGACGCTAACGGGGTATAAAAGTCCCTTATTCGATATTCGCTTGGTCGACGAGGACGATGACAGCTATACCTTCTGGAACGTCGATGTTTCTACCCGGGATATCGTGGTAACGCTGGATAATCTGGACTAATAACGGGCAAGCGGCTTGCAACCCATTGGGAAGCAAGCCGTTTTGCTATCAGCATGTTCTGCGTGCTTATTGCGCTACAGATTAAGCACTGGAATCACTGAAAACAAAGCCAAGCAAACTCATCTACGAAGACTAATCGACAACAATTATTTCGACTAAAGTGGTTAGACTTTGGTTGTAATTGCCGCCAATTTACTGGACTAATGGCCTATTGCAGTGAATAAAGGGCACCCTAAAAGCCAGCGGCGCTGGCGAAAAATGCCATAGGGACAGCTAAGTCCTGAGCCCTTTCGTTCACCCTGACTGCGAGCGGTACTTCCATAATGCGCAGAACTGCCACGATGACGCTGTGGGATCAGCTTTGGCACTCCCATGACCAAGTTAAAAATCTCCTGATGTGTGCGTTGCCGACCTCAAGTGCTGGAGGCTCCTCATCCCGAAGTGACTCCCATAAGACCCAGGGCAGCGGCGGCCATTCGCCTCGTCCGCCCGCGTATAGTACGGCACAGAAAATCGGCTTGGTGCTGGGCCCTTTGCTGTTTGCTTTGGTCGTGATGTTTTTCCACCCCGCCGACTTGAGCTTCGAAGGGCGCATGGTGCTGGCAACTACTTTATGGGTGGCGGTGTGGTGGATTACCGAGGCCATTCCTATCCCGGTGACGTCACTGCTGCCGATTATCCTGTTACCGATTACCGGAGCGCTGGAGAGTGGCGCTGTAACGGCGGCGTACGGTAACCCGATTATTTTCCTGTTCCTGGGCGGCTTTATGATCGCCTTGGCAATGGAGAAGTGGGATCTGCACAAGCGCATCGCGCTGTCGATTATCTCCTTGCTAGGCACCAGCATTAACAGCATCGTGTTTGGCTTTATGGCGGCCACGGGCTTCTTATCCATGTGGGTATCCAATACCGCTGCCGTTATGATGATGCTGCCCATTGGCACCGCCATTGTCTACCAGGTGACCCAGGAGCTGAACAAAACCGAAGGAGATCACAGCGACGAGATTGATAAGTTCAGTAAGTCGCTGATTTTTGGCGTGGGCTACGGGGGCACCATAGGCGGTTTGGGCACGCTCATTGGCACGCCGCCGAACATTATCCTGGCGGCGATCGTGAACGAGCTGTTCGGTGTCGAGATTTCCTTCGCGGGCTGGCTGATGTTTGCCTTCCCGGTGGTAGTGACGCTGCTGGTGATTGGCTGGGTGATGCTCACACGCTTTATTTATCCGATTAAATTCGCCAAGCTGCCGGGCGGCCGGGCGCTGATCCGCAAAGAGAAAGAAGCTCTGGGCAAGATCTCCTTCGAAGAGAAGGCGGTACTCGGTGTGTTCCTGTTCGCCGCGTTTTTCTGGATTACCCGCTCGTTCCTATGGCAGGGGCAGATCCTGACGATCCCCGGCATTAACGACACCATGATTGCGATTACCGCTGCCGTGGCGCTGTTTCTCATTCCTTCTCCCAACAAAGGCGGCTGCCTGCTGGGGTGGGATGTGGCCAAAGACGTACCGTGGGGCATCTTACTGCTGTTCGGCGGTGGCTTGGCGATTGCGGCGGGCTTTGGCTCGTCGGGTCTGGCTTCCTGGATTGGCGGCCAAATGAGCGTGCTGGAAGGCGTCAACTTCCTGCTGGTGATTCTGCTGGCGGCCGGCATGGTACTGTTCCTGACCGAAATCACCTCCAACACAGCCACGGCCACCATGATCCTGCCGGTATTGGCGTCGCTGGCGCTGGCGCTCGATATTCATCCGTTCGTGCTGATGGTGCCAGCGGCCATGGCGGCCAACTGCGCCTTTATGTTGCCAGTGGGCACGCCGCCCAACGCGATTATCTTCGCCACGGGTAAAATCAAAATCATCGAGATGGTGCGCAACGGTTTCTGGCTCAATATCATTGCTATGCTGTTGATCGTGGCCGCGGTCTACTTCCTGCTGCCGATGCTGTGGGGCGTGGATATCACCACCTACCCGGATGCGTTTAGAGACTAACCCGCGACGTGTTCCGCATTAATCGCCCCGCCTCGTGCGGGGCTTTTTCATGGGTGTAACGCAGGCGCGGTTGCTATGATGACCGCACACTTTTTTCATCGAGCCTGTCATGCGATTACTTCACACCGCCGATTGGCATTTGGGGCGGCTATTCCATAACCTCTCCCTGCTGGAAGACCAGCGCCATGTGTTGCAGCAGCTGCTGGAGATCATCGACCGCGAGCAGGTGGATGCGGTGCTGGTCGCGGGCGATATTTACGACCGCTCGGTGCCACCCGCTGCGGCGGTCACGCTGCTGGATGAGATCTTAGGCGAGCTGTGCGAGAAGCGCGGCCTGCCGGTCGTGATGATTTCCGGTAACCACGATGGCGCTGAGCGGCTGGGGTTTGGCGCCCGCCACCTGCGCCAGGCCGGGTTGCATATTCTCACCGACCTAGCCACCTGCGACCAGCCGGTCACGCTTACGATTGGCGATGACACGGTGGATGTGTTCGGCATCCCCTACGCGGACCCAGAGTACGTGCGCAGCGCGTTTGGCGTGGACGTACGCGACTTCGATAGCGCCCACCGCTACCTGCTGGAGCGCATTGAGGAACAGCGCCAGCCGGGCCGCCCGACGCTACTGGTGAGCCACTGCTTTGTCGATGGCGGCACCGCCAGCGACTCCGAGCGCCCGCTCACCCTAGGCGGTGCCGAAAGCGTGGCGTGGGAACCCATGCAGAGTTTCGACTACGTGGCGTTGGGCCACCTTCACGGCCCCCAGATTCGCGGTGGGGAGCACATTCGCTATAGCGGCTCGCTGCTGAAGTACAGCTTTTCCGAAGCCACCCAGCGCAAAGGCGTCACCCTTGTTGAGGTGGGCAGCGAAGGTGTCACTCAAATAGCCCACCATCCGCTGCTGCCCCGCCGGGACGTGCGCGTGCTGGAAGGTGAGCTGGCTCAGCTGCTGGCCCAAGGGGCCGCTGACCCCCACGCCGATGACTATCTGCTGGTGCGCCTCACCGACCGCCACGCCATTCTCGACCCCATAGGCAAACTGCGGGCGGTGTACCCCAACGTGCTGCACCTGGAAAAGCCCGGCATGCTGGAAGCAAAAGGCCGCCAACAGCTAGACCGCGAGCGGCTCGCGTTCAGCGCGCTGGATATGTTCAGCGACTTCTTCACTCAAACCAGCGGCGAACCAATGAGCGACGAGCAGGCCCACGCTATGAGCGAGCTGATCACCACCCTCAGCCGTGAGCAGGAGGGCCAAGCATGACGCCGTTGAGCCTCACCATGCAGGCCTTTGGCCCCTTTGCGGGTAGCGAGACCATCGACTTCACCGCGCTGGGTAGAAGCCCGCTGTTTCTGATCAATGGCCCCACCGGGGCGGGTAAAAGCTCGATCCTCGATGCGATGTGTTTTGCCTTATACGGCCAAACCACCGGCAACGAGCGCGATGCTGGCCAAATGCGCTGCGATCAGGCGCCCGCGACCCTGCTGACCGACGTGACGCTGACATTCCGTCTGCGGGATGTCACCTATCGGGTGCGCCGAGTCCCGCAGCAGGAGCGTCCCAAAGCCAGCGGCGAAGGCACGACCACGCAAGCGGCGGAGGCTCAGCTATGGCGACTCACTCCAGAAGGCGAGGAGGACGAGTGCCTAGTGGCGCGTAAGGTCACCGACGCCACGGCGGAGCTGCAAGCGCTAATAGGCCTAGACGCCAATCAGTTTCGTCAGGTGATGGTGCTCCCCCAGGGTAAGTTCCGCGAACTGCTGCTGGCAGGCTCCAAAGAGCGCGAAGTCATTTTTTCCCAGCTGTTTCAAACCCAGGTGTTCCAGCGTATTGAAGAGCGCCTGCGCACTCAGGCTAATCAAATCGAGCGGGCGGTGAGCGATCATCGCCAGCATATCAATGGCATTCTTGCCGGGGGGGAGCTTGAGAGCGAAGCCGCGTTGGCGCAAGAGCTGGAAGCGCTGGTGCCACAGGTAGGCCAAGCGCGGGAAGGCTTTGAAACCGCGCAGCGAAAGCGCCGACTTGCCGAACAGCAGCGCGATGAGGCCCTGGCGCTACAGCGCCAATTTGAAGCGCGGGACGCGCTGGCAGCCGATAAAGCCCGTCATCTTGAGCAGCGCGCTGAGGTAGACAATAGCCAAGCGCGGTTAGCGCAGAGTACCCATGCCCAGGCGCTGCGCCCCCAGAAAGCCGCTCTAGACCAAGCGCAGCAGGCGTTGGCTACCGCCCACGATGAGCAGCGCCAAGCAAACGCCGCGTTAATCACGCGGCACTCTCACGCTGAACAGGCACAGCAGGCGCTAGAGACGGCACGCCAGCAGCAGGCGGAGCTCCCCGTAATGAGGGAGCGGCACCGCCAGCTGGGCGAGTTTATCCAGAAAAGCCAGCAGCTCAGTGAACTGCAGGAGCACTTTCAAACAGCTCAGGCCGTTTGGCAACAGGCCGATGAGGCGCTTAAGCGCGATGAGCAGCAGCTAGATGGCATTCGCCAGCAAGGCGAAGCCATCGGCGTTCACCTGGAACGCTTGCAGAGTGAGTTTCAGCAACTGGCGAGCGCCCCCGCTGAGCTAACCCGCCATCACCACCTGCTAGCCCTGCGCCAAGAGCTGGATGAACTCACCCAGCGGCACCAGGCATTAACCACGCAACAGCTGCAGGCTAAAAACGCGCTCAGCCACCAGCAAGGCGAGACCAAGCGTGCCGAACGCTACGCCACTGAGCAGGAGATGCGCTGGCACCAGGGCCAGGCCGCGCTGTTAGCGCTGACCCTTGAGCAGGATGCCCCCTGCCCGGTGTGTGGTAGCCTGGAACATCCCGCCCCAGCGATAAATCGCGCCGAGTTGGTCACCCAGGCACAGGTGGAAGAGGCCAGAGCGGCGCAAGAACAGGCCCGTCAAGCGCTACAACGGGCAGAGCGCCATCACCATCAGCTCACCCAACAGATCGATAGCCACGCAGAGCAGGCCCAGCGACTGAATCAGCAGTTAGGGGAGTGGGTGAGTCAACCGCTGTCTGCTTTGCAAAATGCCTATGAAGACCTGCGCCGCCAGGTGCAGCGCCGAGAGCGGGTTGAGGCCGAGATTCGCCAACAGACCGAAGCCCGGGACGCGCTGCGACGCGAGTGGGGCACGCTGGATAAACAGCTAAAAGCCCAGCGGCCTGAGGTGGAAAAGGCGAAAGAGCACGCGCTTCGCTTAGAGAGTCAGCGCGACCAGCTGAGCCAATCGCTGCCGGAAGACGCCCGTTATCCCGAAGCAATGCGCCAAACCCTGGCCGAGCTGGAGCAGCACATCGCCCAGCTTGAAAAAGCCTGGGAGAGCGCCCAGCAAGCGCTTTCGACTAGCCAGACCCAACTGGCGCGGGCGGAAGAGCAGTTACGCGGAGCGAACGAGCGGGTCGAGCGTAGCGAGCAGTCGCTTCAGCAGGCTCACGCCGAGTGGCAGTCCGCGCTGCAGGCTAGCCCCTTTGCTGATGAGGCGGAATATCAGGCTGCCCAACTGAATGATGCCCAGCGGCACGAGCTAACGCATCGGGTGGAGGCGTATCAACGCCGCTTGGCCGAGCTTGAGGGCGCGCTAGAGAATTACCAAACTCAGCTGGCGGAAAAAACGCCGCCGGATCTTGCCGCACTGACTGCCCAGGCTGAAAGTGCACAGGCTCAAGAAAACAGCCAGCTAGAGTCTTGGCGGCAACTGGATGGGCGATTAACCACGCTGCAAAACATTCACCAAAAGCTGACGGCTGCCCACGCCTCCCAGGCGGAGCTGGAAGCCCAATACCAGCTGTGGGGCACGCTGAGCGACGTCGCCAATGGCCGCACCGGTCACCGCATCAGCCTGCAGCGCTTCGTGCTGGGCGTGCTGCTGGACGATGTGCTGATCCAAGCCTCCGAACGTTTGGTGCGAATGAGCCGCGGGCGTTATCAGCTCGTGCGCCGGGAAGATCCTTCCAAAGGCAATAAAGCCTCAGGGCTCGAACTCGACGTGGCCGATACTTACACTGGCAAGAACCGTCCGGTGGCCACGCTCTCTGGAGGGGAGTCGTTTATGGCGGCGCTGTCGCTGGCGCTGGGGCTTTCCGATGTGGTGCAGGCCTACGCGGGCGGTATTCAGTTGGATACGCTATTCATAGATGAAGGCTTTGGCAGCCTGGACCAAGACGCCCTGGACCAAGCCATTGCCATGCTGAGCGAGCTGCAAATGAGTGGCCGCATGATTGGGATTATTTCCCACGTCAGCGAACTCAAAGAGCAGATGCCGGTTCGTATTGAGGTGAGCGCTAGCCGTCATGGCAGTTCGGTCGAGGTGAAAGGGGCGCTGAGCTAAGCGCTAGCGCAAGGTTAATTCATGCTGCATTCATGTAGCATACGCTATAACAAGGGTTAAACGACCCGCGTTCGACCCGTCGAATGAATGTCTATTGAGGAGTGCGAGGATGAATGCAAGCAAAATTCTGCAGCAGCTGATGAGCCAGGCCAGTGGTAGCAAAGGCAGCAGCGGCGGCATGGATGTCAAAGGCGTGATTGATGGGCTCTCCCGCCATTTAGGCGGTAATAGCAGCCAAGGTACGCGTCAAAGCAGCGGTTCCAGCGGTTTTGATGTGAAAAGCCTGCTGGGCGGCGGTGCCCTGGGCATGCTGGTGGGTTCAAAACGTGGCCGCAGCATGGGCGGTAAAGCGTTGAAATATGGCGCGATTGCGGGTGTAGGCATGCTGGCGTGGAAAGCGTGGCAAAGCTCTCAGGAAAAGAAAGGAGCGGCGACCCAATCCTCATCAGAAGGCGAGCGTGTCGAGGTGTTAAGCGGCGAGGTTCAAGAGCGCCGCAGCCTGGAACTGCTGCAGGCCATGATCATGGCCGCACGGGCGGATGGTCATATCGATGAGCAGGAGCAGGCGCTAATCACCGATCAGATTGATGCCTTAGGCGCGGATCAGGAGATGCACCGCTGGGTGGAACAGCAGCTAAAAGCGCCGCTGGATGCTCAGGCTCTCGCCCGTGAAGCGGATTCCCCCCAGGCGGCCCGCGAGATGTACCTGATCAGCGTGGCAGTGATTGACGACCAAAACCCCATGGAGCGGGCTTGGCTGGATCAACTCGCCAGCGCGCTAAACCTAACGCCAGAAATGGCGGCGGAGCTTGAACGTCAGGCACAGCAGGCTGGCTAATGCTCGATACGTTTAATTTTTGGCTAGCTACCGGCTTTGGGCTGGGGCTAGCGCCCGTTGCGCCAGGCACTTTTGGTTCATTGATTGGCTTGCCACTGGCGTGGTGGCTCTTGGGCCGCTCAACCGGGCAGCAGGCGGTCATCATCGCGCTGATGCTGGTGGCCGCGGTGCCGGTCTGTCATATCGCTGCGTGGCATTATGATGGCCTGGACCATGGCAGCATCGTTGCCGATGAGTACGTCGCTTTTCCGCTCGCGGTGCTAGCCCGGATTTCTCATGAAGAAGGTAGCATGAGGAAGGAAGAAGCGGCTTAAAGTGTTAGAATTCAAGTTCCTACACAAAAACCCACACTAAAAGCCGCTATCCAAAATGGTACCTCAAAAACTGACCTTCTCGCCACTCTCCCGCCGCCAGATTGAAGCCGATTTCTCCGGAGGCCATATCACCTCGGATGCCGGTGTGTTGTTACTGCGCGAAGTCGATAAACAACACCGGCTAACCCAGCGACTGGCCGAGACGCTGACCGACCAGCGGGATGCCCGCATGATTCGTCATGGGCTCAACACCATGATCCGGCAGCGCGTCTACGGCGTGGCCAGCGGCT
>NZ_FODB01000043.1 GCF_900110265.1 Vreelandella aquamarina
GGAAGTTCTCGACAGCGTCATAGTCGCTCATGCCCAGACACAGCAGGCCCAGGTAGCTCTTGATCACGTCACTGGTGCGCATGCCCAGCGTGGTGGGGAAGCGGCTGTCGATGCTGTCGACGCCAGCGATCTCGAAGCATTGCCCGATGATGGACAGCCCGGCGTGGCTGGTGAGGGTGCGGCGACTGGCGCGGAACTTTATGTTGGGCATGGCACTGTCTGGGTGAATGGCGATAATGGCTATATTGCCATGCAGGTCAGTGGGTTAGAAGTGCTTCCGGGGGCCGGTCTCACGGATTCAGGATGGCATGTGCAATGCGTGCCTATCTCGGCGGATGCTCATCACCTGATTGGGTGGCTGGAACAGGCTCTTCCGCCTGCATGGCTTCCCAGTCGTCAACGCCTATAGGCTCAAATGGCAGCTCATATTTGCCGACCGAGCCCTTAAGCCGCTGCAGAGGGCCACCGTCTGCTTTTATATCACTGGACTCATTAGATTTTTGCATCTAAGTGCCTTCTGCAGTGCGTGCGAAACTATGAATGCAGTATCACGGTAGACTCATTAACCTTAATCTACCCCAAGCGCTTTGACCACTGCATCAATCGGTTCGGCATAGAAGCTGGTTTGGAACTTGGTGAACAGCTCTCCGGGGATGGTAGGAATATCCATGGCACTGCTCATGGGCAGGGTGACGCGCTTGCCACCGGCGTCAAAGGCAACCTGCAGGCATTCTGCTAAGCTCGCGACGGGCTTCAAGCTGCCCCCTAGGCTCATGTCGCCCAGCACGACCATTTGGCTTTGGGTAGGTTTACCTACCAGGCCTGAAGAGAACGCAACCAGGCTGGCGAGTGAGAGATCGCGCAAAACGCCGCTATTTTGCAGGTCGACCACATGAAGGTGGAAATCATGCTCCAACACCTTGCGGGCTCCGCTGATGCGGCTGGCATTGGCCTTGAAGTAATCGAACGCCATTTTGACCTGCTCTTTGGCGGCCGTGGAATTCCAGAGCCCTGACATGGCCAGCTTGCCGCTGCCTGCGGTTACTTGCATTTCGATGCGATAAACTCCCGGCATGCCTTTATCGCTGAGGCCAATGGTATGCACCACGCCTGGCTTGCCTTGGCCTTCTGGAATTAGGCCGCCACCGCCCTGCTCTTTCACCGACACAAAGTGCTCTTCCAGGGTCTCTTTGTCGATGTAGCTGAAATGAACATCGTAGAACTCCATGCCACCAATCTTTTTCAGCTGCTCCTTCACGCGGCGGCGTACCTGCATGGCGTACTCAAGGCAGTCCCGTACATCGTCTTTCATCAGCCCTTGTGAACCGCCGCCATGGGGAAACATCAGCTTCAGCAGGCCCGACACCGTTTTACGTACCGCGATCACGTCACGCTGGTTGAGGTTATCACCCAACGAGAAGTAGCGATCAATCGCATCAGCGAAGCTGCGCTTGCGCATTTCACGGAAGAATTCCGCTAGGTAATCGACGATAAACCCATAGCGCTGAGTGAAGAACGAGGGGCGCATCTTGGGGATTTCCCAGCCGGGAATATAGGCATGGAAGCGGTCAAAGAAGGCAGCATCAATCATGGCATCGGGGAATGGCGTCAGCAGGTGGCTGGTTTTTACCAGCGACTCCACGCTTTGGTTGATGTTGCCGACGAACACCATCGAGGCTGAGGCTTCCATCTGTTCGCGCCCACGGGCAAAAGAACCAGAGGCCATGTAATCCTTCATGATCTGCACCCCGTCCTTATCCTTGAACGAGATACCGGCCACTTCATCGAATGCTACCAAATCCCACATGCCCACCAGGCCAATGCGCCGTGAGCTCATGTTATAGAACAGGTTAGCCACCGTGGTTTGCCCGCCAGAGACCAAAATGCTGTTGGGTGAACACTCTTTGTAGATATGGCTTTTGCCGGTGCCCCGTGGCCCTAGCTCGCAAACGTTGTAGTTGTTCTCGACAAACGGAATCATCCTGGCCAGCAGGTGCCACTGTACGCTTTCGTCTAGCTCGGCAGGTTCCATACCAATCGAGCGAATCAGCACTTCACGCCATTGAGCATTGGTGAACCCACGCCGCCCTTCAAACAGCTCGTCCATGTTCATGTGGGGCATCTGAATCGGCTTGAGCAGGCTGACACCAAACGGCGAGCTTGTTTGCCCCTCTTCATGAAAGTAGCTGAGCGTGGCAATCACCCAAATACCGCCTACCAGCAGCTTCTCGTGCTCTTTAACAATGCCTGCAGAGATTTCGGCATCTTTGATGCCCAGGTTACTGAACGCCGCTTCATAGCGATCTTTCTTCTCATTAAGACGCACCGTGACACGATCAATCACCTTGAAACTGCCGCGCTCGCGCACAATGGATTTCACTTTCTCCGCTTCATCGGGCCGCACGTAGTTATCTGTCAAAATCGCTTTGACGTTTTCCAGCCCCTTAGCGATCACCTCCGCATCGTCGGAGGCGCAGTACATACCCAACAGGTACTCCAGCACATACACGGGCACATTAGCGCCCTCTTTCACGCGCTGGGTGAGATCCTTACGCACCACGCGGCCCGCAAAGTGCGTGTTGAGCAGCGTATCCAGATCGGCGTCTTGGAGGGCGTCGGTCACGTGCGTGGCGGAAGGTGAATCAAAATCCATGTGGGCGGTCACTCCTAAACGACGAAAAAAGCACAATGCACAAACATAAAAGCTTCCCAGCTGATGACGGGCCTAGAAAAAATCATCCGTAAACGCGAGATCAATCACCACCCGGTAGCGCTCCCGCTCGGTGCCCAGGTCTTTATCGCGCAGCACCAGGAAGTAGTCATTTTTGCGGTCGAATGACGTGCCCGATAGCGAGAGGCGCACCGACTTCATGCGCTCGTTCATATTGTCGCTTGCGCTATCGAAGGTCACGACTTCTTCACTGGAAACGACCTCGCTGCCCGCGTAAATCGCCACCGACAGCGTGACCGGGCGGAGGCGCTCGCTGACCGCTTCAGTTTGCAGCAGCTCAAAGCGCTGAATGTTATTGACCATCTTCAGCGATGCCTTGGGTGAGATCACCTCCACCTTGCGACTGGTGCGCTTTTCCACCTTTTCGCCCCGCAGCTGCTGCACGGTGAGCACCGGCACCACAATTTCCTGGGGCATAATGCCCCCATGTACAAACCGCGCCCCGCCCACGAAGTGAAAACGGTGCGCGCCTTTGGGTATCCAGAACTGGGTGTCACAGGTGGTGCCTGCGGTATCGCGGGTATGGCCGTGCCACACGCTGGGGTTATCGGGCAGCGACTCGCCCAGCACATAGCGCTTTTTGCTTTTGAACGCGGAGGCAGGCTTGTCCGTAAGCGCCGTGCGGTCGGTGGCATCCAGGGCGCTACGCTGGAATAAGAAACCGTGGTCTGCCGTCACCAGCACTGTGCTGGTATTCAAATGCATCAAAATTTTGCGGGTCAGTTGATCCAGCTCATCGATGGCATCTTCGACTGCCGCAAACGTCTCGCCTTCGGTGTTAGCGGAATCTCCACGGGCATCCACCACATTGTGGTAAACGTACATCAGTTGGACGCCTTTAATTTTTTCGCGCCCCTCTTCACGGCTCCAGCCTTTTACGTCCTCGGCGGTGACGGCTAACGCCTCCCCGCCTAGCGCGGCTTTAAGTAACTTGCTGCGGTTCGCCGTACCTTGGGTGGATTGGCCATTCACCAGCACCGTATCGCTGCCCGGCTGATAGCTGAGCTCTCGGTGCGGTAACAGCGAGGCCATTCCCAGCGTGGTGTAGCTAGGCACCACACCTAACTGGCTTTTTAACGTCGCTTCACTGTAGCGCTTGGCATTAATGCGCTCACGCAGCTCTTCCGCCGCTTCATAGCGGAAGGCATCGCTTATCACCACCACCACACGCTTTTGGCGGCTAGCGGCTAGCTGGGGTTGCACCCAATCTCGGTAGAAATGCTGCTGGCTGGGGATATTGGGTAGCTTCCAGTGGGTGAGCCGCTGTTCGGCTTCCACGCGCTCGCTCCAGTTACGGGTGAGCTGGCCCAGGAACCACTCGTCGTAACAGCGCTCAACAGCGGCATCCAGGTTTTTAAGCAGCTCAACGCCGGTGGTATCCGAGGCCACGGCATAATGGCGATAGGCGGTATCAAAACGGTAGAGATCTGTTTGGTAAGCGTGGTAGAGCGCCTCAACACTCTCGTAATGAAAGCCTTTAGCATGCAGATGACGCAGGCTAAACAGCGCAATCGCCGCCGTCAGTGCGGCATACAGCTGCCGGTAGCGCTCGCGGCGGGCATCGTTTTTATGCCGAGACGCCCAATAACCGTCCAGGCGCGCCACAATGATGCTGTCGAACAGCTTCAGGTCGCGGGCATCCGCCGTGGGAATCGCCTGGCAGAGATCGACAATGATCTGCTTCTCCACCACCTCAAACGTCGCCACATGGCTTAGCTGCTCTAGCGGCACATCCTGCAGCTTGTCATCAATGCGCTGGGCATCCGCCACCCACCCGGAGATCACATCAAACGCGGGGTAAAAGCGCGAGCTATCCCGCCAGCGAGTGAGCAGCGCCCGCGAAGATGCACGAGCATTAACAGAGGGAATGGCCACCTGACGCGCCCAGTCAGGAATATCAGAAATGCTCTCGCAGTAGCCAGTAATCAATAACCGCAGCATCAGTTGGCCGAAGTTCAGCGGCGCTTCACCGTTGAGTTCTGCTTGGCTAGCGGGGTAACCCACCTCGGCCTGCAGAGCACGCACCAGCGCAGGCACCAAGGCGTACTTCTCGGCTTCGACCAACGCCGCTGGGTTCGTCTCTAACCCCAGCTCATTGGCCACCGCTTCTTCAGCCAAGTGGAACAGCAGCGTGGCCACGTCAAGAGACGTGGCCCCCACCACCACGGCCAGCATCGCCAGATCCAGCTCATCTTCACTAAGAGAAGGCGTGACCAAACGCTTCAACGCTTCGATTCGCTTACGACTGGCCAAGAACGCCTGCCGCTGCGCCAAGTGCTCGCGCAGTACATGGCGGGTTAGGCCCAGCTCGTTGAAAATCATCGAAACGCGGTCGGCGTAGAAGCGACCAGAGTACAGCTTGATATCCAACAGCCAGTCCTCTTCTGGGGCTGGCTCGGCAGAGGGAAAGTAGAGCAGCGTAGGCGTCTCAGCCTCTTCCAGCTCCAAGCGTAGCTTCACGCCCAGGGTAGACTCCCCCGCCATATTGATCACCTGAACGCCTTTCAGCGCGAGCTCATTCAGCGAATCCGCAAAGTGGCCAGGGGCGTCGTACCAGAACACAATCCGGTGGCGGTCGGTGAAGAAGGCGTGTTGTAAGCCCTGCTGGAGTTGGTCGAGCTGCATCTAGCCTCCTTGCCACATAAACGTTAAAACTTGCTGCCAGTCACGCCGCCATCTCATAGATAGCGACGTGTACTTGGACGCTAAAAGACTTAGGATTCAAAATATTATCACGTTCGGATCAGTAAAAGCGGCAGCGCTGCCTAGCCATGCACTGCTCTGCTCTGCTCTGCTCTGGCACGGGAAAATATACATCAGTCATTTTTTATCAGATTCAGCATATTGGCAGGCGCGATAAAAACGTCCTTTTTACCGACTTTATATTTTTTCAGCAGATGATACTTATCTGATAGCGCTAACAAGTCGGTTCGTGCGGTCTGATAAGCAATCCCATGGGAATTCTGATGGGATTTAATGGTGTACTCCATCCCAGGGTTATCCAACGCATTTTTTAACAGCCCCAGCTGCCGATGGTTGAGCAAACCATTGAGCTTTGATTTCTTGAGGATTTTTTCAGCCTCTCTGTACTCTCCTGCTTTGTCAGTGAGGTAGCGATGCAGATCAGCAATCGATTTTTTGATCACTTCAAGCTGATGAATAATGAAATAAGTAACATCATTACCATCCGTTTCTGTATGCAGGTATGCCGCCATGTATTGTGCGGGTGCCTGCTTCAGCACCCGAGAGATAGAGATATACTCCATCAGCCAATACCCCTCCTTGGCCATCACCCAATAGAAAAGAGCCCGTGCCGTTCTGCCATTGCCATCCACAAAGGGGTGGTCATACCCAATCATGAAGTGGACAACGATGGCCTTGATAACAGGCGGTATAAAGCTAGCCTCGTTCTCATTTTCCGCATTGACGAAGTCACATAGCTGCTGAATACGGTCATCAAGCTCTTGATAGGATGGCGGCGTATGTAGCAGCTTGTCATCGAGTGAGTACACCCTTATGTCTTCATCTGGACCTCGAAAAACACCGGCTTTATCAGCATCTTCTGTAGGTAACGTATCTTCTGTCACGATCTTATGTAATTCGCATATCATTGACTTCGTGAGTGTTTCTTCCTTGTACTCACGAATGAAACGCATGGCGTTATAGTTGTTAAGAATCATTTTTTCAGAATGATCTTTGGGTTTTCTTCCCGAACGTAGCATATCCTTGGCCACCTGGCGGGTGGTTGAAGCCCCTTCCAGTTGGCTCGAATTGATGGCTTCTTCAATCAGCGAGTTGATCAGGTAAGTTTGCTTTGTGTGAGGGTCTGAGATTTTACTGTCTGCCTTGATTGCCCCCGTCGCGTTCTCACTGATCCAGAGAATGTCACGCATCACGGTATCCGGTATGCAAAACCGAAAGGGAGCCCCCTGCTTATCCTTAAAAGATAGGTCTCTGGAAATTTTCTCTCGCGCGTTGCGCATGGCCAGCCAGTAAAGCTCGGCATCGTAACCTTTAGGCATGGCCAGATGCCTAAGCTTGTCCCAGTGTAGGTAACGGCCTTTACTGTCCGTCGGCCCAACCGCCTGACCAAAGAGCAACGCCATTTTAGCGACATCGCCACTTTTGAGCAGCTCAAGTAGCTTTTCCTGGGACGGTGGAGAGACAGGCACCTTCATCACATTGCTCCAACTACTAATTTATTAAATATTAGTATATGAGCCACAATAGGAGCTTGCTACTTATTATTTTTCTCTTCACGGCTGCCGTTCAATTTCTAGCGCTGATTCATCCCCGCAGTGAATGAAAAAATACCCTTTGGTGATACGCGATGATGAAAACGTAAACCAACCACGGCCAGATTTCTCATCGCCCTCATCATTGCCCGACCAACTGAAATCGATACGCTTGCCGCCTTCTGAAAGGCGGTAGTCAAGCTGGCCTTCAACAGCACCGAAGATAAAATAGCCGAGGCCATTTTCATCAAACCGGAAGTGGCCCGGCTCAATCAAATCGACAAAGTCCTGATCCCACGTTTCCATCCAGGTGATACGCCAACGGCCGATGGGAGTCGTCATCAAAGCTCCTTACATTGCACTTTATGGATTGATTTCATCTGCGAAGATATCATGCTCAATAGCATCCTCAATCGCGGAATCCAGGCGTATAAGAAACGCCTCAAACGACTCGCCAGGTCGCCTAGCTAACATCGCAAGGCAATTAGCTTCATCGCTTGCAGAAGCACCACAGCGCACCGGCCCAATTCTTCCGATGGTGATTTCACCCTCGTTATTAATCAGCTCTTCGATATTTTTTAGCTTCATATGTTACTTCCCCACCACTTGCTTCACTTCCGCCAACAAATCCCCAAACTTCCCGTAGTTCACCTTCACCCCATCATCCAGATCCAGCGAGATGCGCTGGTCGGCGTAGTGGCGGAGTTTTTCGTCGAGGGTGTTGAGTTCGGCTTGCTGTTTATAAAGCTTGCTTAGCTCTTTCTCAATCGCTTTTGCTTCGGCGGCGGAGGTGCTGGCGTCTTTGTCTTGCTCCAGCTTTTCCACGTAGCTGGCGAGCTTGGTGGTGAGCGGGATGACGTAGTCGGTGCGCATCTCGGCGAGGGTGCTTTCGTTGTAGCGGTGCAGGTAGACCAAGCACTCGAAGGCTTTCTGCTTGCCGGAGGAGAACAGCCAGTAGATGGGACGTTTTTTGTAGGTACGCAGGTGATCTTTGAAGAACTGGGTGCTGAGGTAGCGGCGGATGGTGTCCAGCGCGGCCTCGCCCTTCTTGGGTTTGATGGCGTGGAGGCAGAGGCTTTCGGCGACGAAATCGAGATTTTCTTGCAAATGTTCCTCGCCCCAGACGGTGCGCACGAAGTCGCGGAAGCGGTTAGTGGCGTCGTCGGGGAACCATTCCTGATCGGTGAGCGGGATGATGGCGTTTTTATCCGGGGCAAAGCTGGGTTCGGGGACCTGGGCGAGGTAGTCGCGGACGGTTTCGCCCTGGCTGGCGAGAATCAGGCCGGGCTTATCCAGCGAGTAGCGGCCCATCATGCAGCCGATGGCGTAACATATCAGTTCACAATTAGTATCTGATTTGAGTCTAAGCTGATTAAATTGCTCATCTTTAACACCTGCATATCGATAGTGCATGTTGCTGTGCAAAGTAATTTTGCTCAGCTTTACATTCGAACGAACACTTTCCACACCTAAAATAGAAGCAGTTTCAATGTTAATAACCTCTTCTAATTTCCTGCATTCCTCTACCTCTTTAACCCACTCATCAACGCATGATTCAAACGCATCACGAATACTTTCTTTTTCAATAGCTACAATAGGATTCTCTTCAAATAAAAAAGAGTTTTCATACCTATCCCAGTCTTTTTTATGCAAATCAACTAATTTTTTAGCAGCGCAAATCAAAACCTCTGAATATTGATTAGGGAAAGGAAGTTTTAGAAAATCGCCAGAGGTAAAAGAAAGTGTTGGTGCAACAATAGCAATCAAATACTCATAAATATTTGAATTTAGCAAAGATAATGCTAAAAAATAGTCATCATCACTCTCAAAAAAAGCAGAGAGGCCCACTCCATCAAATATACTACCTGAAGGTGTTGCGCGAAATGAATTTGCTGAAGACGTTAATTTTGGCCATGTAATAGATTTTCTAAAATAATATTTGGCCCCATTAAAGCCAAAGCTATTGCCATTTTTTTGAGCATATAACCTTATATCCTCACCTTCATTTTTATAATTAACTATCAGGCCTTGATTGCCATACCATTTTCTGTAGCTACCACCAGAGGCACACGGATACCATCGCTTTGTTGTTGGCTCGTCAGGAGCTTGATTTAGTTCTATCTGGATTTTTGATACTTCGTGCCATTCCCTTAAAAATATTTCATTATTACCCGTTTTAATTCCAAAACCAGCATAGCAAATATCTTTAAAACTTTTGAATTTATCGAACGCCTCAAAAATATCTTTGCTAGCCCAGTATCCGATAGGAGCACCGGGTATAGATTTGAAATTATCAGGCTTGGATTCGTACAACCAAGCGCAGTCTAGATCATTTATCGCTTCTAGAACTTTCGGAGCTTGATTTTCATGACCTTTAAAATCAGAAAGCCTTATATACTTACTTTTATAGCCTGAAAAACTTTGCTTGCTAATTGTATATGCACAAACAGGTATACATGCCGGTAAAAACGCATTGTACTCAAGCTGAATCAAAGAATTCAAGGTATGTTCAGCAAGAATTTTTCTCCTTATTTTCTCGTAGGACTTGATAAACATCCAAACGTAAGGGGTAATCAACCCCATTTCAGATCTATAATTACCTAAACTAATACACCTCTCAATAAAAACCGAGAACAAATCAGTTTTACTATTTGAGAAGTTTTCTTGAGCTAGTTTTTTTAATACTGTATTCATACCGCCACTGCCCATATACGGCGGATTCGCCACTACCGCATTGTAGCGCTGTGCCAATACCCAAGCCTGCTGCACTACCGGCACCAGCCGCTGGGCGGCGGCTTTTTGCATCATATCGCCGCTGTTGGTGAGTTCGCTTAGTTCTTCCAACAGTGCTTTCAGCGGCACTTCCCATTCATTGGGCACTTCAATCAGCGAGCCGAAGGTTTTGGCATCTTGAAAGCGCTCAATCAAGTCGGCTATTAGCTTGTAAGTGGCGTCGTTGTTGGAAAGGTCTTGCTGCTCGCTATCAAACAGGCTTTGGGATTGGCCCTGGTGCCAGTCGCCGGTGAGGTTCAGGTCGCGCCATAGGGTATTGGCATCCAGGTGTTGGCTGCTCTGCATGGCGAGTACGTTTAGGCGCACGTTGCGGGTGAGAATGCGGCGGTCGTCTTCACGTGCTTTCATCAAGAGCGCAAAGCCCGCCAACTGGGCAGCGCGGTCGTCGATGTCCAAGCCGAAAAGATTGTTTTCCAGAATCAGCTTGGGGATATCGCGGGTGCGGTAGCCACGCTCTTCGTAGATCGCCTTCAGCACGTTGTAGGCTTCTACCAGAATATGGCCGGAGCCGCAGGCGGGGTCGAGTACCTTGATGGTCTCGGGGTCGAGGCTGGCCGGGGTGATGGCGTCCAGCTGTGCCTGTACCTCGGGCTCCTGCTCGGCGGGCTCGATGTAGTACGGCATTTCGGCCTTGAGTGGCGAGCCTGGGTAGGTTTGCAGCCACTGGCGGCCTACCGAGTTCTGCACCAGATATTGAACGATCCAGTTGGGGGTGAACAGCTGGGTGGCGGCGGGGATGTCTTCGCTTTTCACCACCTTACCGATCACCTGGTCTTTTTTCTCGCTGATGTAGAACTGGTAGAGCCAGCCAATCACTTCTACATCTTGCCAGTCTTCCTCGGGAATCGCCTCGACCAGCTCGCGTATGAGTGAGTCGGTTTTGGTGAGGTTATTCGGCAGCAGCAGTTCGCTGGCGTCGTCCAGCGGTTCAAACAGAAACGGCATGGCCTCATGCAGGGCATGGCACTGGGCCAGCAGCAGCTCGCGGTAGAGGGTTTCATCCTGGGTGCCGTCGAGCTTAAGTTCACGCACGCGGGCGGTGTCTAGCCCGGGTAAATCTACCTCTAAGCATTCCTCCAGAATCTGAAACTGCCCGGCTTCGCCCCCTGCCCCACTCAGCACGCGGCGGCCGTGGTCTAGGTAGCCGTGAATCTCCATATAGCGAATGGCGCACAGGCGGTTGAACCAGCTATAGGCGGCCTGCTCTATCGCTTGGGTAAAGCCATCGCGCTGCACCCACGCGGCCAGCGCTTCCCGTGCGCCTTTCAGGTGGGCAGGCACGGTGTGGGTTTGGCCATCCTGAGCGGTCATCACCAACACATCACCCTTTTGCTCCAGGGGGGCAATCAACACACCGCCTTTGCCATCCGGGCTAATGCCCACCCGGGCCGCTTGGCGCATCATGGTGTCGATAAAGCGGGCGCGGGCTTTGGGGGCGTATTTTTTGATGTTGGCGGTGTTCATGTTAGATCCTTGAAAGTGTCTTGCAAAAAGCGCTGGCCTTGAGGGGTTAAGCGGTATTGTTGAAGGCGGCTATTGGGCTTTTCGGGCAGCGTCATTTCAATCAGCTGCTGCTGGCGTAAATTGCCTACTTGTTTATTGAGCTCACCGGAAACGCCCTTGTGACCCAGCTCACGCGCTATGGCAGCTTTACCCAGCGGCTCCTGCTGTAGTATTAACAGCACTCTGGCTGCCAGCGCTGACTCTAGCCGTGACTCTAGCCGTGACTCTAGCCGTGACTCTGACTGCACTGATTCAGCCTGGGTCACTGAAGCTGACTGCTGGATAGAAACCGGCGTTGCCAGCCGAATACTCAAACGCACGCGGTTGGCAATTTCTTCAATATGCGGTTCAGGCAGCCCTTGGACTTGGGCTTCCGAGAAAATACGCTTCACACCGCTGCCCCACTGCTCTATCAGCCCAAGCTCACGAAATACGCGGGCAATCACTGGGTTGCGAATCATCGAAACGCCGCGTTTCATGTCTTCAATCGTCATGCCGGGCATCAATAGCCCTGGGCTTTCAATCTCGATACGGTCATCAAAAAACGCAATGCGTATAGGGCTGCCCCTTTGGGAGTAGTCGCTGTGTACCAAGGCGTTAATAATCGCTTCACGCAGGATGGTCAGCGGGATACTCCACACATCGCGGCGACGCATGGCGCCAAACTCTGCCTGCTTGAAAGCATGTTTTTTGAGAAACAGCTCGATGTCATCAACCGCTTGGGGTAACGGCGCGCGAATATCTGTCTGGTCGAAAATCTCGACCTTATCGGTGCCGCGAAAACGGCCGCACTGAATCCAGGCATCTTCAAAGTGCCATTGGCGCTCGCGGCCAAACAGCAAAATTCCGCCCACGCTGGGTACTAGGCGACCTTGATAAGAGACAAGTAGCCGTAACGTGCGAAGCTTATTGTCATCAAGCAGTTGTTCGCTGCGAAAGGCTTGCTGTATGGCGTTTTGGTCAAGGTCGTCACGGCTCAGCTCAGGCATGGGCTGAACGTCAAAGGTGGTTCCGCTCGCTTGGCGCTGCATTTCTTGAATGAGGGCCAGCCCCGCCTGCCGATTGCTAGAACCAAGCCGCACCAGCACACCGTTTTCTTCGCCAAGCGCTTTGAAAAAGTGTGGGCGTGCGCTGCTCAAAAACACCTCAATACACACCAGGGTATGTTCGCCCACACTCACCAGTTCAATATTGGGCAGTAGCCGGGGGTGAATGGCATCCGCGATCATGCTGGTCAAGCGCTCTTCCATATCCAGCGGATCATCCACGCCTAGCACAGTGCCATCATCGTCAACACCAATGATCAACTGGCCACCGGCCGTATTGGCGAAGGCAACCAGTGTTTTCATCAGCGGCTTGGGCGATGATAGGTCGCGCTTGAACTCAAGCTGCTTGCCTTCTGGCTCGCTTAGGCGCTGTTCAATGGTCGCGGTGGTCATAGGTGCCTTGTTGCCTTTTCATGTTTCTTTCCGCTTCGCTGTCCCGCGTCCCAGGACACGGGACGGCAGTGAACAGGCAATATTGGTCGTGTCAACAAAAATCGCTGAGCGCTAGCGCAGCTACTTGGTTAAGCATGGCGTTAGGGGGCGTAGTGTTTGGTGATTGACTCAGGACGAACTATTCCGGGCGAAAAACATCGATCTCCAGGCCATCGATATGGCGGTAATGGCGGTCATTGGCGGTGAGCAAAGGCACCCCTGCCTCCATCGCGGTGGCGGCAATCAGGGCATCGGCCATTTGCATGTTATGGCTTAGCGCATAGCTTTCGACCAAAAACATGGCACGCGAGGATATCCCCTCTTCCAGATGGCGGATGCTTGCTTGCCAGTAGATCAGTGCCTGGCGTAGCTGCCTTAGCTCCTGCTTGTTGCGCATGCCCTGCACCAGTTCCATATAAGTGACGGCAGAGAGCCAGAAACCTGGCGCGTCATCCAGGCGCTGGGCGGCGGCGCGGTTGCCGCGCAAATTCCAGATCAGCACATCCGTGTCCACCAGCATCAGTCGCTGCCCTCGAAGGAGCGCGGCGCGCGCAAATGGCGGACTTGGGTGTCAATCTCCTGGGCGCTTGCCTCGCCCTGATCTGCCCAGAGGCCGAACGCCGGGTTGGGGGCCAAGCGCTTGTTAGGTGTGGCAGACGCCACCCCCACTAGGCGAGCACATGGCTTGCCGTGGAAGGTGATCTCTACGGTCTCGCCACGCTGGGTAGCGGCAATCAAAGCTTTGGTTTGCAAGCGCAGCTGCTTGACGTTGGCATGCATGATGACTCACCTCTGCGGTATCGCTCAGACCCGACGCGGATGAACGGGTTATTTTTAAAGTGTAACCTGCTCGTCGATACCCTGCCAACCAGGATGCTTAGGCTTGGCGATAGTCGTTGCCCCTGTTGGCGGTTCAGGGTGCGTCGGTGAATTTGGCAACAGTCTGTTGCCAAATTGCAGCGGCCCCCTGTGCTCAGCTTGTCGCTCCACTTTCAACAAAAATCGTTCGAACACTAACGCACCTGTACCCGTTTGCCCGCTGAAAGTGACCCTTCCAGCTCTTTTCTCAGCTCGTCCATAAACGCATCGACTTCCGCTTGGCTTTCCAGGTACACCCCTCTATGCACGCGGCTGAGTACGTCGCTTACACGCACTCTTGCCACGGGTTTGGGGGCATTTACCGCCGCTGGTGCTGTTGCGGTGTGCGGGTCGTACGCTTTATCACCTGGTGCCGTTTGTGGGGCTGGCTTGGGGTTCTCTGATGTTGGAGCCGGTGTTGTGGTGTTTCCCGCAGGCGCGGGCGTCTGCCGCTTGGCCGCCTCAGCCTGTGCGTTGTGAAGCGCATCCAAGCTTTCTTCTTCTAAATCAACGGCAGTTTCGGTTTGCAGCTGGTAGATTTGCGCGACGCTGACCGATTGATTGACCGAGGCTTTAAGCTGCTGCAGCGGGTGCAGCAAGCGGTTGCTGAGCTCGGCGGTGCCAATGCCGCTTTTGGCTATTTCAGCGCTTACCTTGGCGATGCGCGTGTCGATACGGGCAATGGCGTGCTGGCGTTTTTCCTCTATCAGGCGGTTGTTCACCTCATCCAGCGTGCGTACCAGGCCATCCACCTGGTTCAGCATGGCGTAAGGCGCTTCGGCGCGGTAAATACGCTCACACTCGGCCAGCGCTTGCTGGGCCTGGGTGTTTTTCTCAAGCTCCAGGCGGTTCACCGCAAACCGGTTGAGCGCTTGCTCCAGCTGTTGCCACGTGGTGAGCTGCTTGGTAAAGAAGTCGTTGAGATCGCGGTAGTCTTCTTCAACATCGAGCAGCGTGTCTTGCTGGCTGGCGACGGTTTTGAAGAAATCAAAGCTATCGTCCAGTCGCAGCAGGCGCTCCACTTCGCGCAGTGAGTTTTCAATGGCATTGCGACCGGGGAAGTTGCCCACGTCGGTTTTGCTTTTGTACGCCTCTAGCTCACGCCGCCAGTGGGATAAGCGGTCTACGTAATAGGTAAACAGCTCTTTTTCACTGGTGGGGCCAAGCTGGCCAAACAGCTCTTTGGTGAGGTTACGGGCTTTGTTGAGTACCGCATCTTCGGTTTGGCGCTTTTTCTGGAGGCGGACTTCACTGCGGCGGCGGGCGTTGTTGAGTAGCTCAAAGGCTTCTTTACCGCTGAGCGCGGGGCCAGCGGTGTGGAAGGTTAAGCGCCCAGCGGCATGCAGGCGGCCCAGAATCAGCAGCGTTTCGCCTTCCGGCCAGCCGAAAGGTCGGTTGCTAAAACGCTCAATCAGCGGGTTCAAGGGCACCGGCTCGCCGCCATGTAGCGAGATATACTGCTCTACCTCTTTCACCGCTTGGGCGTTGCCCTCTTCACCATCCAGGTTGAGGTTCTGGGTGCCCAGGTCATCGGCGGTTAATACGGCCTGCAGCTCGCGCATCGGCTCGGGGCTAAGCGCCGTGAGCTGGCTCAGCTTGTTGTAGGTGTTTTCCAGCAGGTAGCGGCAGGCCTCATCCAAACGGGTATTCAACTGGTTGCGGTTGAGATCGAGCTTTTGACCGAGCGCGTACACGTCCGCATCTAGCAGCATCTCTTCCAGGCGCACCCGCAGGCGTTTTTTGCGCTCTTGGTTTTCACGGCCACGGTCTGCCAGAATGCGCTCTACGCTGTGGTCGTTGGCCGATAGGTTCAGGCGAATAAACTTATCGGTTTTCAGCAGGGTACGCAGTTCATCGGTAAAGCGCTTATCGTCGGGCAGCTTAATCAGCACTTGCCCACCGTTATCGCCGCTTTTGTGAATGCAGCCCGCTTCGCTTAGCTGCACGTACTCCACATCCAGCGGTGAGACCACCTCCACCCTTAGCTGGCTTTGATAGCGGCCATCCAGGGTGTGGCCATCCAGGTAGCGGCCAATGCTGTAGTCGGTTTTGTTGACCGGATAGCGGTATTTGTTGCGGTCACGAAACGAGTCTTTGAAGATCAGGCTTGAGAGCTCTTTGTTCTCGTCGCTGCTGGTGACTTCCGTGGCTTTGATCTTACGGGTGATGTCACGCTCTTCATTGGTGAGGAACTGGTATTCATCGCCGTTACGGGTTATCAGGCTCTCTTTTTCCAGCCGTGCCAGGGTCGCTTCCAGCTGCTCACGAATGGCAATACGGTCATCGTCGATTTGGGTCAGCGAGAGTGTCACCAGGTTATCGACCGTACCCTTCACCAGATCCACATAGCGGATCATAAACAGCGTGCGTAGGGTTTCGACATCAAACGCCTCTAACACGGGGTTTTCGCTGGCCTGATCAATGGTGCGCTTCACCGCTGTATCAAGAAAGCCCTCTACCGCTGTATAGAAGCAGTGCATTGGTACCAGCGCGCCAATCGTCTTCTCTTGCACGGCTTTGGCGGCCATGTGGAACGCATCGAGCATGGAGCGCTCGCCATAGGCTAAGTGAGCGCCCGTCGCCCCTACCTTGCGGATCTCTTCAAAAACTTTTTGCACCAGTTGGAAGTGGTACGGCACAAAGGGGTAATTGGCGATAAAGCTTTCGACGCCTTCGATGTTTTTTAGCGTGGGGCCAGAGCGGTCAAAGGTCAGCTGGTTACGCAAAATGGAGCCTTTGGCCTCAAACACGCCTTCCAGCTCCGCGCGTGCCGGGTCGGTTTTCACCAGCAGGCGCTTTCGGATCACTTCGTCGGAGTTGGAGCTTGAGAGCGATAAGCGGGTTTTGAAGCGTCCGGCGATTTTGGAAAAATCGTTGGCTTTTGAGGCGGTCATTTCGCCTAGCACGGCATCCATATCCGCCTGGGAGGTGACCACGATCCAGGCACGCCCACCGCAAATCGTGCCCAGGTTTTCGGTGAGCGTTTGCAGAGTCAACATTAAGCGTGTGTCGCTGCCAATGAACTGGCCCACTTCATCCACCATGAACACCATGCGCTGGGTAGCTGACTGCGACTCCAAAAACTCTTTCACCCAGTGGCAGAAGTTCTCTACCGAAACGCTGAAGTTGGTTTCAGATTCCTCAAACCATTTATGCGCCGCTTCAGGAGAGAGATCGAGCGCGGCACCAATCGCTTGCTCGATATCGTCCTGGTAGAACTGATAGCCGTCTCGCTCCTCTTCCCACACCACACCACTGGCCTCGTTAAAGGCCTGCTTAAAACGCTCATACACACCGCGTTTTTCTAGGTGGCGCTCCATATGAGCAATGTGCGGGTAATCAGAGCTAAAGCCTTGGTGCTCGTTAAACACGCGCAGGAAGACGTTCAGGATGGGGTTGCCGTCGTCATTCGAGCTGGCCTTGCTGTCGATGTTGAACAGCACCACGTGGGCCGGTTCACGGACAGCCTTGGCGATGTCTGCCCGGATAGAGCTGTCTACCAGCTTCTGCTCATCAAAAAAATCAGCGGCCCGCTTGGCCTGGCCGTTGGCATCAAACGCTTCCGTGTTGGCGAGTAGGTAAGAGAGCGTTTTCAAAAAGTGAGATTTACCCGACCCAAAGAAGCCACTCACCCAAACGCCCACGCGATTGGCGATGGAAGGGTCATCCAAGGGGCTGGTGTAGGACTCAAAAAAAGCACGAAAGTGCTTTTCTAACTCATTGGTGACGACATACTCATCCAGCTCCTGGTAGATGGTTTCCTGGTCACGCTGGTCGGCCTTGACCACGCCGTTGATTGACCGGCTAAGCGGTTTGAGGAAGAGCTCTTGAATGTGCATATCTGTCCTGTAAATGTTTAAACCCTGAGTTTTGAAAGCACTGCTTAACCACAACCGACTTTTGACAGCTGCCCACACTGTCGTCCGGCCTCATCTATGGGGCTTCATCACTGTAGAAGGCTCTGCGATAACGTTAACAGTCACGGCTCACAACCGGGGCGAACGTAACACACCATAAGGCAACACGCCGCACTAAGGCACGAGCGCGAACGCACGGTAGTAGTTGTTGCTTTTGATCTGCTTAAACAGCGACATCGTCTGCCCGTCGTAACGGCCTGGGTAGAACAACACCAGCGGCTTATGACCGAGTGGCCCGTGTAGGGCATTTAACAAGCTGTGCGCACGTACCATGGGCCACAGGCTGCCAACACCGGTGAGCAATACGATATCAGGCTCATGCGACAAAGAGTGTCGGATGAGGTACGGGGCGAACTTGTCCATGTGCAGCGGCCCACGCAGCGCCTTGAGCAGGGCTGCATCGCCTTTGCTTTTTTGCATGGCAATGGCTTTATCCAGGAAGCCGCGCTCGGCCAGGTAATCCTTTAGGACTTCCAGCAGGTTGACCTGTGCCATTTTGATATCAGGGTACTGCCGTGCCATTAACGAGGGGAGGAAATTCAGATAGGCACGCACCTGGAGTTCATGTTCAGGGGCGTAATCAAAAATCCAAAAGCCAATTTCGTTACCCAGCCCCTGGCCCGCTAAAAAATCGGGCCGAGTGATTTTCTCAGCGACTTGGTTCAACCGTGCCCGTAGCTGATCATCCTCGTGGTGGCTAAAACCGCTGGGGGGTGGGTAGTGATTGCTCTGTGACATGCGGATGCGTCCCTGTGTCTAGCATGTTTGATGCAAGGCATTTTTAATGCAAAAGGCTTATTTTTGATAAGACTATGTCGCTTGCCACCTGCGTTGCAAGGTCTACTTAGTCGCGTTTTGACGTCAGCAATGAGAGTAGAGGGATAAAATTACCGCAACTGGCGACAACAGGCACTCAAGCGGACGTGCTGGTAGGTTTCAAGCAAGCTTTTTACTTCTGGACGCAGCAGCAAGGGCTGTAACTTGCGCGAGCGGCTAGACGCCAATACGCCGACTTCTGCCAACATACGATACACCACCTGCCCCATTTTACGTTTGGAGCTTTCCGCCCACCCTGCTATTGCTTCATCACGATGGGCACGCTCGGCTAAAAACTCATCCCATTGGTAGGCCTGAAGCGCCTCCGCCTGGGTTAAGAAAGCATCGGCGACGACACTTTCAAGAAACTCCACTAATAGCAGGTTACGTGCCATGGCCGCACAGAAAGACACCTGTGTGGCTAGCTGGTCGTCGCCATCGCGCAGCGCTTGCCAAAACGGTGGCTCCAGCTTCTCCAGACGCTTGCGAATCGCCTGCCCTGTACGCTTGGCAGTGGCGGGACGGTTCTTCTGAAGGCGGTTATCAACGATGATTGCTTGATGCCACTGCTCTTCATCGGCATCAGACAGCAGCAAATCGGCAACGGCGCGGCTCTCGCGCACCATCAGCCCACCGCCGATCAAGTCAGAATTGTAGCTGAAAGAACCAGTCACTGAGTATTCACCTATACCGTTCGTGTAGCGTCCTATTCCTATTAGGGCGCAGCTCAATAAACAGCATCATCGTATTGATGCATGATCGCCAGGAATCAGTGAGTCAAAGGGGCGCTTGAGGGGAATATAGAGCCAACTTGCAAGTAGTATTCGGCATACTCAGCGGCAATAGCTGGAAATAATAGTAGACCAGAAATGGAGGCGGCCCCAAAAGCCACATCCCGGCACACGCAGCCACCACTACCGTTGCTCCCTTCCGGGCCTGGCGGGGTTCGCAGTTTAGCGTTGCGGGAGGACCTAAGGGGCCACCATAGTCGTATGCTGTTGAACTGCATACTTGCGCTGATTGGTGGCTACGCCCTGATTTGAACAGGGGACCCCATCATTATGAGTGATGTGCTCTAACCAGCTGAGCTACGTAGCCTTTTCGACATCAGCGGGTGCAGATTATGCCTATATGAGTGAAAAAAGGCAAGCCGAAACGGCCTACCTTTTTTATTGCATACCTCACTCAGCTCAACCGAGCTTACAGCGCTGCTTTTACAACAGGCAGTGCTTCTTCGCCTTCACGCGTTGTCACACCCTCTAACCAAGCATCAAGGATCTCAGGGTTATCATTGAGATACGTGCGCGCCGCCTCACGCGGCTCAACGCCTTCATCCATAATGGCGCTCATTAATTGGTTTTCCATTTCCAACGTAAACGTCATATTGTTGAGCAGTTCACCCACATTGGGGCAGGACTCCACAAACCCGGCGCGAGTGTTGGTGTAAACCGTCGCCCCACCAAGGTTGGGGCCGAAATAATCATCCGCGTCGGAGAGATAGGCCATCTCAAAGTTACTGTTCATCGGATGCGGCTCCCACCCCAGAAACACCATCCACGTTTCATTCGGCACCCGCGCGCGGAGTTCGGCCAACATCCCCGCCTCGCTGGAATCGACCACCTGCCAGTCACCTAACCCATAGGCGTTATCGTCGATCATTTGCTCAATGAGCTCGTTACCGTCGTTCCCTGCTTCAATACCGTGAATGCGCTGCTCAAACTGATCTGCGTGCTCGGCTAAATCATTAACGGAGGTCACGCCAGCGTCATACACATACTGCGGCACGGCGAGGGTGTACTTAGCCCCTTCGAGATTCGCGACCAAACGCTCTACTTCACCACGCTCAATGTACGGATCGCTGATCGATGCCATCGATGGCATCCAATTACCCAAAAACACATCAAAATCATTGTTGCGTATCCCTGCATAAGCGATGGGCACCGAGACAGTATCCACGCGGGGCTCGTAGCCCAGCGCTTCCAGCACTTCACTCGCCAGCGCCGTGGTCACCGTAATATCGGTCCAGCCCACCTCAGCAAAACGTACGCTACTACATTCACTCGCGAAGGCCGTCACCGGTAAAAAAGCAGTGACGAATAGAGCACTTAAACGACGTTTAGATAGCTGTTGCATACATATTTCCCTCGTTGTCTGTTGTATTGATACGCCCTCTGCAAACGGTCGATGCAGGAGTAAGAAACCAGCAGACACACTTTTATTGATTGAACGTTCAATAAAAAAATGCCATTATATTCAGGTAACCATGCCTACTCCTGCTTTTCAAGGCGAGGAGCCAATGGGCATTCAACGTCATTAGGAGATAGCTGTGCCTAAGGTGGGAATGGAACCAATACGCCGCCAGCAGTTAATCAAGGCTACGATGGCGGCCATTGATGAGGTTGGCCTTGCCGAAGCGACGGTCATGCGCATCGCCCGTCACGCGGGGGTTTCCGCAGGCATTATCAGCCACTACTTTGGCGGTAAAGATGGCCTGCTCGAAGCCACGATGCGACAAATTTTGACGGACTTAAGCGATGCCGTCGCCGCGCGGCGCCATGCCTTAGAAGACGATTCACCGCGTGCGCACATTGGCGCCATTATTGAAGGCAACTTTGATCGCACCCAGGTCACCGGACCCGCCGCTAAGACGTGGTTAGCCTTCTGGGCCAGCAGCATGCACAAGCCCGTACTTCAGCGGCTTCAGTATGTGAACGACCGTCGTCTTTACGCCAACCTATGTCATCAATTTCAACGTGTCATGCCCAAAGCGGATGCCCGCAACGCCGCTCGTGGCCTAGCCGCCATGATCGATGGTTTATGGCTGCGCGGTGCGTTAACGCCTGAAGGCCTGGATGCCGCAGAAGCGCGCTATCTTGCGCACACCTATCTCGACCAGTTACTGACTCATTACGGATGCTATCAAGACGCATCCACTGCCGATTTTAAATAAGGAGATCAACATGACCGCTCAAAGCGCACAACCCCTCTATATTGGTGGTCGCCCGGTTGATGCCACCTCCGGCGAAACATTTACCGTTACCAATCCTTATGATGGCAGTCTGCTGGCCACGATTGGTCAGGCAAGCCAAGCCGATGTCGATAGCGCCGTTCAGGCAGCACAGCGTGGCCAGCGTGAATGGGCCGCCATGACCGGCATGGAGCGCTCACGCATCCTGCTACGTGCCGTAGCACTTCTTCGCGAGCGTAATGACGAGCTTGCCGAGCTGGAAACCCGCAATACCGGCAAGCCGATCAGCGAAACCGCCAGCGTCGATATCGTGACCGGTGCCGATGCTCTAGAGTACTACGCAGGCCTTGCCCCGGCGATTGAGGGCAGCCAAATTCCCCTGCGCGATAGCTCGTTTGTTTACACCCGCCGCGAGCCGCTAGGTGTGATCGGCGCCATTGGTGCCTGGAACTACCCGATTCAAATCGCCTGCTGGAAAGCGGCTCCGGCACTCGCCGCTGGCAACGCCATCGTGTTCAAGCCCAGTGAAGTCACACCGCTAACGGCGCTTAAGCTTGCCGAAATCTTCACTGAAGCAGGCTTGCCCGACGGTGTATTTAACGTGGTACAGGGCGATGGTCGCGTCGGCGCCATGCTGACCGAGCACGAAGGCATTGCCAAAGTCTCGTTTACCGGTGAAGTGGGCACAGGCAAAAAAGTCATGGCCGCTGCCGGTGGTTCCACGCTGAAAGACGTGACAATGGAACTCGGCGGCAAATCTCCGCTAATTGTCTTCGCCGATGCCGACCTCGAGCGCGCAGCCGATGCCGCCATGATGGCGAACTTCTACTCCAGCGGCCAAATCTGCACTAACGGCACTCGCGTGTTCGTTGAGCGCAGCGTCAAAGAGGCGTTCGAAGCCAAGCTAGTAGAGCGCGTGGCACGCATCAAAGCAGGCGACCCGATGGATCCGAGCGTCAATTTCGGTCCGCTTGTCAGCTTCGAGCATCAGGAAAAAGTGCTCTCCTACATCGCGCTCGGCAAAGAGCAAGGCGCACGCGTGCTGGCCGGTGGCGACGCGTGGAACAGCGGCGAATGGGCCAAAGGCGCCTGGGCGGCCCCCACGGTATTCACTGACTGCACCGACGAGATGCGTGTCGTCAAAGAGGAGATCTTTGGCCCGGTAATGTCAGTACTCGCCTTCGACGACGAAGAGGAAGTCATCCGCCGCGCCAACAACACCAAGTACGGCCTAGCCGCCGGCGTCTTCAGTGAAAGCCTGAACCGCGCGCACCGTGTGATTCACCAGTTAGAAGCAGGCATCTGCTGGATTAACACTTGGGGCGAATCTCCCTCTGAAATGCCGGTCGGCGGCTATAAAGAGTCCGGCATTGGCCGTGAAAACGGTGTGGAAACGCTAAACCACTACACCCAGACCAAGTCCGTACAGATCGAGATGGGGCCGTTCGAGTCGGTGTTTTAAAGGCTGAGCCCAGCTTTCGTACACCGAACTCCCCTTTCTGGATGAGAGAACCGCTATGTCTCAAGCAACTGAGTTTGATTACATTATCATCGGTGCCGGTTCAGCAGGTAACGTGCTGGCCACGCGCCTGACCGAAGACAGCGATGTCAGCGTGCTGCTGTTGGAAGCCGGTGGCCCTGACTACCGTTTCGATTTTCGCACCCAAATGCCCGCAGCGTTGGCTTACCCACTACAGGGCAAGCGTTATAACTGGGCGTTCGAAACCGACCCCGAACCTCATATGGACAATCGCCGTATGGAGTGCGGGCGTGGCAAAGGCCTAGGCGGCTCCTCGCTGATCAACGGTATGTGCTACATCCGCGGCAACGCGCTTGATTACGACCACTGGGCCAAACAGCCCGGTTTGGAGGAGTGGGATTATTTAAGCTGTCTGCCCTACTTCAAAAAGAGCGAAACCCGCGATATCGGCCCGAACGACTACCACGGTGGCGACGGGCCCGTCAGCGTGACCACTCCCAAAGCGGGCAATAACCCGCTTTACCGCACTTTTATAGAGGCGGGCAAGCAAGCCGGTTACCCAGAAACCGAGGACGTCAACGGCTACCAACAAGAGGGCTTCGGCCCGATGGACCGCTTCGTAACGCCGAAAGGTCGCCGCGCCTCCACCGCTCGTGGCTACCTGGACACGGCCAAACAGCGCAGTAACCTGACCATCGAAACCCGCGCCGTCACCGACGTGATCGAATTCGAGGGTAAGCGCGCCGTCGGCGTCCGCTACGAGCAGAAAGGCCAGCCCAAGCAGGCTCGCGCGCGTCGCGAAGTGCTGCTGTGCGGTGGTGCGATTGCCTCACCACAGATTCTCCAGCGCTCAGGCGTCGGTAATTCGGAGTGGCTGAAAGAACTGGGCATTCCCGTGGTGCACGACCTACCCGGCGTCGGTGAAAATCTGCAAGACCACCTGGAAATGTACATTCAGTACGAGTGCAAGGAGCCTATTTCGCTCTACCCTGCACTGAAGTGGTACAACCAGCCGAAGATTGGGGCCGAGTGGCTGTTTAACGGCACCGGTATAGGCGCAAGCAACCAGTTCGAGTCCTGTGGCTTCATCCGTAGCCGCGATGACGAGGAGTGGCCAAACCTGCAGTACCACTTCCTGCCTATCGCCATTAGCTATAACGGCAAGAGTGCCGTTCAAGCGCATGGCTTCCAGGCACACGTCGGTTCCATGCGTTCAGAAAGCCGCGGCCGTATTCGTCTGACATCTAAAGACCCCCACGCGGCACCGAGCATTCTGTTCAATTACATGGCCAAAGAGAAGGATTGGGAAGAGTTCCGCGACGCGATTCGCCTAACTCGCGAGATCATCGCCCAGCCCGCCTTCGACCGATACCGAGGCCGGGAAATTTCCCCCGGCCCGGACGTGCAGAGCGATGAAGAGCTCGACAATTTCGTCAAGCAGCACGCCGAAACTGCTTATCACCCCTGCGGCAGCTGCCGCATGGGCGAAGGTGACATGGCGGTGACCGATGCCCAAGGCCGGGTACATGGGCTCGAAGGACTGCGCGTGGTGGATGCATCACTATTTCCGGTCATTCCAACCGGCAACCTGAATGCTCCCACCATCATGCTGGCCGAAAAAATCGCCGACCGTATTCGCGGTCGCGAGCCCCTGCCCCGTGCCAGCGTAGATTACTACGTCGCCAACGGCGCGCCTGCCAAACAGGCATCGTAGCCTGAGACGAGTGCGGGCTTATCGACCCGCTGCGTCAAAACGCCATGGTTCCGCGCCATGGCGTTTTTTATGTCTTAACTGCGCTACATTGAAGATATAAAGCGAACGTATAACGGTGAAAGGCTTGCACTAAGCATCTTGACTCTGCGAATATTCAAACATACGTTTAAATACGTTCATTAACAACCATCCACGGAGATCCCCCATGCTCACCTTACTACTCATCGTGCTGGCCGTTGCGGGCTTGCTCGTGGTGATGCGCCGCGAGGCAGGTGCCACCGCTGCCCTTGCCCTACTAGGCGTACTGGGCTTAATTGGCGTTGTGTTAGGCGCACCGATCATAGGCACCTTGCTACTCATTGCCGCCGCCGCAGTAGCCGTGGTGGGCCTTCCTGCACTGCGCAGTAAATGGCTAACCCCGCGTATTTTTGCCACTTTCAAAAAAGTAGCGCCGAAAGTATCGGCGACCGAGCGTACCGCGCTGGAAGCGGGTAGCGTTTCCTGGGATGGCGAGCTTTTTTCAGGTAAGCCCCAGTGGCAATCGCTGCTCGACTTCAAAGACGATGGCCTAAGTGACGAAGAGCAGGCGTTTTTAGACAACCAGTGCTCAAAAGCCGCTGGCATGTGCAACGCCTGGGATATCGCCCGTGAGCGTGCCGACCTGCCCCAAGAGCTATGGGACTACCTGAAAAAAGAAGGCTTCTTCGGCATGATTATTCCGAAGGAGTACGGCGGTTTGGGCTTCTCTGCCAAGGCGCAATCCATGGTGCTGCAGAAGCTCTCCGCCAACGAAACCCTGATGGTGACTGTAGGCGTGCCCAACTCTCTCGGCCCTGGCGAACTGCTGCTGAAGTACGGCACCCAAGAGCAGAAAGACCACTACCTGCCGCGCCTAGCCGATGGTCGTGAAATCCCCTGCTTCGGCCTCACCGGCCCCCGCGCAGGTTCAGATGCGACTTCCCTTCCAGATACCGGCGTGGTGTGTAAGCAAGTCATTAATGGCGAAGAAGTCGTGGGCGTGCGCCTGAACTTTGAGAAGCGCTGGATCACCCTGGCGCCCATTGCCACCGTGGTTGGCCTGGCATTCCGCCTCTTCGACCCGGAAAACCTGCTGGGCGAAGAAAAAGACCGCGGCATTACCCTGGCGCTGATCCCCCGCGATACCCAGGGTATGGACATTGGCCGTCGCCACCACCCGATTGGCAGCCCGTTTATGAACGGCCCGATTAAGGGTAAAGATGTGTTCGTACCGCTGGACACCATTATCGGTGGCCCGGATATGATTGGCCAAGGCTGGCGTATGCTGGTGGAGTGCCTCTCGATTGGCCGCTGCATCACGCTGCCTTCTGGTGCCACCGGCACCGCGCGTTACGCGCTGGGCTGGAGCGGCGGCTTTACCCGCGTGCGTCGTCAGTTCAACGTACCGGTCGCAGAGATGGAAGGCGTGCAAGAGCCCCTGGCACGTATGGCGTCATTGGCCTACATTTCGGCAGCCACGGTGTACCAAACCGCTAACCTGATCGACCATGGCGAAAAGCCAGCGGTACCCTCTGCCATCCTGAAAAGCCAGCTGACCGAATTTCAGCGCGTGCTGCTTAGCGATGCAATGGACGTGCACGGCGGTAAAGCAGTGACGCTTGGCCCGCGCAACTACTTGGGTATCGGCTATAGCGCGAACCCGGTAGCCATTACCGTAGAAGGCGCGAACATTATGACCCGCAACCTGATGATCTTTGGTCAGGGCGCTATTCGCTGCCACCCTTATGTGCTGGAAGAGCTGGCTGCCAAAGATGCCAACGATGTGAAAGCCTTCGATAAGGCGTTCTTTGGTCATGCGGGCCTGATTTTCGGCAACGCGGCCCGTGCCTTCACGCTGGGCTTCGGTCTCGGCAAGCCCAGCGTGCCGTTCAGCGGTCCGGCCGCTGGTTACGCCCAGGATATCGCGCGCCTCTCTGCCGGCTTCGGCCTGTGTGCAGATGCCGCCATGGCCAGCCTCGGCTCTGAGCTGAAAAAACGCGAAATGCTTTCCGCCCGCCTGGGCGATATCCTTTCCAACCTCTACCTTGCCTCTATGGTGCTTAAGCAGTGGCATAACGGCAATAAAGTAGAAGGCGAAGAAGGCCTACTGCATTACAGCATGCAGTTCCTGCTTAACCGCGCAGAGCAGGCCTTTGTTGAGATTTTTGACAACCTGCCAAACCGTGCGCTGGGTAAAGTACTCAACGTCGTGGTCATGCCTACAGGCCGTCGCTGGAATAAGCCACATGATGACTTAGCCCGCGATATCGCACGGCGTGTCTCTACCCAAAGCGCGCTACGCAGCAAGCTGCTAACCAACACCTGGGACAAAGACGACGGTACAGAATCTAACCCGTTGGCACGCTACAACGCTCTGCTGAAAGAGTACGACCGCGCGGAGGCTATTTACCGCACGGTAAACAAAGCCTACGCCAAAGGTGAGCTGCCGCAAACGGCACTTCACCCCGAAGCACGGGTAGAAGCCGCTCTGGAAAAAGGCTTAATTAACGAAGAAGACGCCGCCTTTATGCGCACATTTGAAGCTGAAGTGCTGGAAATGCTGACCGTCGATGACTTTGCTTACGACGCGTTTGCCAACGACAAGTCGACACTGATCGACCATAACGCAGCACCTGCCAAAGCATCGCCGCAGGCAGAGACCAGCGTTAAGTAAATGGCTTTTAGCCCTCGACCAACCGGCCCACCAAGGGCCGGTTTTTTATGCCACCCGCATGTTCTAAAACGAATCAAACGAACATTATAGCCATAGGGCGTAGTGGAGACTGAGCAAACCGAGCTTCTTACTCACCCTGAAAACTCTATTTTTGAGTTCTTCTACGCCTAAAAGCGAATACAAACGGCCATCAAAAGCGTTGCAAGTTCGCAAATGATCAACTAGCCTTTCGTTAATGAAAATATCGCATGGGTTGGTTGCCACACAATAATCGGCAAATAAGTACGGCCAACCACCCTCCCTCGCGATCAGCGCACTACACAATTATCGATACCACCTATCAATAACAACGACGCTAGCGAGATCGGCATGTCCTTACATTTGCAAAATATCGACCACGTCGTCGGGGGTCAGACCCATATCAGTGGGGTTAACCTCGAACTGGAACCAGGTTCCTTTAACGTGTTGCTCGGACGCACGTTGGCGGGCAAAACCACGCTCATGCGTCTAATGGCAGGCTTAGAGCAGCCCACCCGCGGGCGTATCTTCATGGACGGCAAAGATGTCACCGGCGTTTCGGTTCGCAAACGCAACGTGTCGATGGTCTACCAACAGTTCATCAATTACCCCAGCCTGACGGTACGCGACAATATTGCTTCACCGCTGAAACTAGCCAAAACGCCTCAACAGGAAATTGATCGGCGTGTCGGCAGTATTGCTGAAATGCTGCATATCGAACATCTGCTCGACCGCTACCCCCAAGAGCTCTCAGGGGGGCAGCAGCAGCGCACCGCCATGGGCCGGGCGCTAGTCAAAGATGCCGATCTGATTTTGTTCGACGAGCCACTGGTCAACCTGGACTACAAACTGCGCGAAGAGCTGCGCGACGAGCTGCGTGAGCTGTTCAAAGCCCGTAACTGCATTGCCGTTTACGCCACCACCGAACCCAACGAGGCGCTGGCACTCGGCGGCAATACGGCCGTGCTGCATGAAGGACGGCTGCTCCAGTACGGCCCCACCGAACAGGTATACCGTGAGCCCAACGGTCGTCATAGCGCCGAGATGTTCTCCGAACCGCCGATTAATATCGTGCCCGGAAAGCTGACCGCAACGGAAATCACTTTCGACCAGTCGCTGCACTTCCCCTGCGACCCCGGCCTTCAGCGGCTCACCCCGGGCGATTACGACTTTGGCGTACGCGCCTCTCATATCACCCTCAAACCCCAGTCAGTCGACGATCTCGAGCTGCCAGTCAGGGTCGACGTCGCCGAGATAAGCGGTTCTGAAACGTTCTTACACGTGCGCCATGAGCGCTTCCCTCTGGTGCTGCATTTAGCGGGAATTCACGAGTTTCACGTCAACGATGCGATCAACGTGTACTTCCCAACGCATCAGCTCTACGCCTTCGATAAACAGGGCAGCACCGTGCACATCCCCTCTTCTGCTCAAGGGAGCGTTGCTCATGGCTGAGATTACTTTAAAAGGCTTGGCGCACAGCTATAGCAAAAGTCCTAGCAGCCATAGCGACTACGCGATTCGTCAGATGGATCACGTGTGGCACCAGGGCGGTGCTTATGCACTGCTGGGCCCGTCGGGCTGCGGTAAATCAACCCTGCTAAACATTATTTCTGGCCTGCTGGAACCCTCCGAAGGTGACGTACTGTTCGATGGTCACCGTGTGAACGAGCTGCCGCCGGAGGAGCGCAACATCGCCCAGGTGTTCCAGTTCCCGGTGATCTACGACACCATGACGGTGTACGACAACCTGGCTTTCCCGCTGCGCAACATGAACACCCCCGAGTACAAGGTCGACCCGAAAGTTCGGGAAATTGCCGATATCCTCGACCTCACGCCGCTCCTCTCCCGGAAAGCCAAAAACCTCACCGCCGATGAGAAGCAGAAAGTCTCCATGGGCCGCGGGCTAGTGCGTGACGACGTCTCTGCCATCCTATTTGACGAACCCCTCACGGTGATCGACCCGCAGCTCAAGTGGAAGCTGCGCCGTAAGCTCAAAGAGATCCATGAGCGCTTCAATATCACCATGATCTACGTTACCCACGACCAGCTCGAAGCCTCTACCTTTGCTGACAAAATTGCGGTGATGTACGACGGTCAGGTGGTGCAGTTCGGCACGCCTCGTGAACTGTTCGAAAAACCGGCGCATACCTTCGTGGGGTACTTCATTGGCAGCCCGGGGATGAACTTCATGAGCGTCACCCATCAGGCGGACAAAGTGATGTTTGGCGAGCTGCCGCTACCCGTGAATGAGGCCGTTAGCCGCAGCGTGGCGGCCGCAGGCTCCAGCAATATTAAGCTTGGCATTCGCCCGGAGTTCATTACGGTCAGCAACTCGCCGGAGCCAAACAGCGTACCGGTTGAAGTGGTTAACCTGCAGGACTTGGGGACCTACTCGCTGCTGAGCTTTACCTTGAACGGCCAGTTGTTCAAAGCGCGCCTGCCTGAAGGTCACGCGCCGGTAGGTGACGCTGCTCATGCAGTGTTTTCCGATCAGCACATCGCGCTCTACGTCGATGAATACCTAGTGGAGATCGGCCATGAATAATAAAGTACTCAATAACCGCGCATGGCTGCTGGTCCTTCCCATGCTGGTACTGGTGGCTTTTTCGGCCATCATCCCCTTGATGACCGTGGTCAACTACTCGGTGCAGGATGTGCTAGGCCCTAATGCGCGCTTCTTCACCGGCACCGAGTGGTTCCACAGCATTCTAAACGACTCTGCGCTGCGCGACGCGTTCGTGCGCCAGATTCTGTTTTCCCTGACCATTCTCGCCATCCAAGTGCCTTTGGGCATTGGCATTGCGCTGATTATGCCTAAACGCGGCTGGCAGGCCTCTGCCGTACTGATCTTGATTACCCTGCCGCTTCTGATCCCTTGGAACGTGGTGGGCAGTATTTGGCAAATCTTCACCCGTGGCGATATTGGCCTCATGGGTTACGGTCTGCGGGAGCTAGGGATCAACTACAACATTACCCGTAATTCGGGCGATGCCTGGGCAACCATTATCTTGATGGACGTTTGGCACTGGACTCCGCTGGTGGCGATGCTCTGCTACAGCGGCCTGCGTTCGATCCCCGAGGCTTACTACCAAGCAGCACGTATCGATCGTGCCTCCAAGTGGGCGATCTTCCGCTACATCCAGCTTCCCAAACTCACTAACGTACTGGTCATTGCGGTGCTGCTGCGCTTTATGCACTCGTTCATGATTTACGCCGAGCCCTTCGTACTGACCGGCGGCGGCCCGGGTAGCTCCACCACCTTCCTGAGCCAGTCACTCGCGACTATGGCTATCGGCCAGCAGGATCTGGGGCCCTCTGCCGCGTTCTCGATCATCTACTTCCTGGTTATTTTGCTCGTGAGCTGGGTGTTCTACACCACCATCATGCACATGCAAAAAGATAAGAACCCGCACGGGGGAGCATGATATGTACCGCTTAGATAACGCCCAGCAGGGCGAGAAGTACAACACCATATTTAGCAGAACCACCCCGGCACAGCGGCGTAAACGCAATGCGCGCAGCCGCTTTCGCGCGCGGTTTCTGCTGGGGCTGTACCTGTTCCTGATGATCCTGCCAATTTATTGGCTGATTAATATGTCGCTGCAGACCAACAGCGAGATTTTGGGCTCCATGACGCTATGGCCCAAAAACCTGACGTTTGATAACTACATCGGCATTTTCACTAACTCCAGCTGGTACATGGGCTATGTGAATTCAATGCTGTATGTAGCGCTCAACATGCTAATCACGATTTGCGTGGCGCTGCCTGCCGCCTATGCCTTCAGCCGCTACCGCTTTATTGGCGATAAGCACCTGTTCTTCTGGCTGCTCACCAACTTGATGGCACCGCCTGCGGTGTTTCTGCTGCCCTACTTCCAGCTCTACTACTCGGTAGGTTTGTTCGATACCCATATCGCCGTGGCCCTGGCCCACTGTTTGTTCAATATTCCGCTGGCCATCTGGATTCTCGAAGGTTTCATGAGCAGCGTGCCAAAAGAGATTGATGAGACGGCGTATATCGACGGCTATAGCTTTCCGCGCTTCTTTATCAAGATTTTCATTCCTATGATCCGCTCCGGTATCGGCGTCACGCTGTTCTTCCTGTTCATGTTCTCGTGGGTAGAGCTGCTGCTGGCACGCACGCTGACCGCCACCGACGCTCAACCGATCGGCATGATCATGACGCGGACCTCCACCGCATCGGGCATTGACTGGGGCACGCTTGCCGCCGCTGGTGTACTCACCATCGTGCCGGGCATTTTGGTGGTGTACTTCGTTCGCAACCATATCGCCAAGGGCTTTGCCCTGGGCCGCACCTAAGGAGCACCGTTATGTCTTGGATGGTATGGACAACACCGACTGCCATTTTCTTTTCATCCATTGCAGCGATGCTAGCAGGGATGACGCTGTGGGAGATCTTATCCCCCACCGTCGAACGCAAGGGGTTTCTACCCATTAGCACCACCCGCGGCGACCGGCTGTTCATCGGCCTGCTCTCCGCCGCGTTTATTCACCTGGGGGTGATTGGCTTCACAACGCTATCCATTTGGATAGCGCTGGCACTATCAGCGGTATGGCTGCTGGTGTTGATGCGCTGGGGCTAGGCCGACGGCTTTCTCAGCGGATGTACGGCGGTATCAAGGACGCTCACGTCATCAAGGAAGAGCACAACAAAACGAGGTCAACATGCGTAATAATAAGTTCAAACTCACTACCCTCGCCGCTAGCCTAATGCTCGCCTCGGGGAGCCTAATGGCAGACGACCACGACGCACGGGCAATCGCCGAGCGTTTGGTGGACGAGCACTTCCAAGACTCGACGCTCAGCCGTGAAGAGCAGATCGAAGAGCTACTGTGGTTCGCCAAGGCTGCCGAACCCTTCCGCGGTATGGATATACAGACCGTAGCCGAAGGCCTGACCACGCACGTGTATGAAAGCGAAGTGCTCGCTCCCGCGTTTAGCGAGCTGACCGGCATCAACCTGACCCATAACATCATCGGCGAAGGTGACGTGGTCGACACCATGCAGAACCAGATGCAGTCGGGCAACAGCATCTACGACGGCTTCGTCAACGACACCGACTCCATCGGCACGCATATTCGCTACGGCACCACCATCAACCTAACCCAAGCCATGGAGAACGAGTGGGCAGACTACACCCTGCCGACGCTGGACCTGGACGATTTCATCGGCCTGCAGTACGGCACCGGCCCGGATGGCAGTCTCTATCAACTGCCCACCCAGCAGTTCGCCAACCTGTACTGGTTCCGCTATGACTGGTTCCAGCGTGAAGACTTGCAAGAGCAGTTCCGTGACATTTACGGCTACGATTTAGGCGTGCCCACCAACTGGACCGCTTATGAAGATATCGCCGAATTCTTTACCGAGCATGTCGGTGAGATCGACGGTACTAAGGTCTACGGTCACATGGACTACGGCCGCCGCGACCCCTCTTTGGGTTGGCGCTTCCACGACTCCTGGCTCTCCATGGCAGGTATGGGCAGCCCCGGCGTACCGTCCGGTAACCCGGTGGATGACTGGGGTATTCGTGTCAACGAAGAGAGCCAGCCGGTCGGCGCAAGCGTAAGCCGCGGTGGCGCGACCAACTCACCTGCTTCCGTCTTCGCCATGCAGAAAGCCGTGGATTGGCTGCGTGATTTCGCACCGCCTGAAGCCCAGGGAATGACCTTTGGTGAAGCTGGCCCCGTGCCCGCCCAGGGCCATATCGCTCAGCAAATCTTCTGGTACACCGCCTTTACCGCTGACATGACCGACCCGTCTGTTGCCGTCACCGACGACGAAGGTAACCCGCTGTGGCGCATGGCACCCTCTCCCACTGGCCCCTACTGGGAAGAGGGCATGAAGGTGGGTTATCAGGACGTAGGTGCCTGGACCTTCTTCGATTCTACGCCTGAAGATCGCCGCACGGCCGCTTGGCTGTTTGCCCAGTTCACCGTGGCGAAAACCACCTCGCTGGAAAAACTGATGGCGGGCCTAACGCCAATTCGCGAGTCGGATATCTTCTCCGAGCAGATGACCGAAATGGCACCCCGACTGGGCGGCCTGGTGGAGTTCTACCGCAGCCCCAACGAGTCTAACTGGACCCCTACCGGCACCAACGTACCGGACTACCCACGCATGGCACCGCTGTGGTGGCAGAACCTGGCACCGGTGATGAGTGGTGAAGTCACGCCCCAAGAAGGCCTCGACAAGCTCGCGGCCGATATGGACAACACCATGAACCGCTTGGCCCGCGCCAACGTCTTCGACAGCTATGCCCCAGTGCTGAACGAAGAGCGCGACCCGCAGTACTGGCTTGATCAGGAAGGTTCACCGAAGCCGAAGCTTGACGATGAAATGCCGCAAGGCACCACCGTTCCTTACGATGAAATGATGGAAGCATGGATGGCGGCCGGCACCCGCTAAGACCTATAGGGCGGGCGCCAGCCCGCCCCTTTTCCGTGGTGTCATCAGCGGCGGGCATTGTTGCCCTCTCCACTCGTTGAGACCGCAACCGACACGGGGCTTTTTCTTAATTAATTGGAACCGCTATGAAACTGCGTAACCGTAATGTCGAGAAATTGCACACTGATGACTTTGACGCACTGATTATCGGTGGCGGCATCAATGGTGCAGCAACCGCCGCTGCTCTTGCGGGCAAAGGTGCTAAAGTAGCCCTAATCGACCGTGGCGACTTTGCCGGCAGTACCAGCATGCACTCCTCGAACCTGGTTTGGGGCGGCATCAAATACATGGAAAGCAAAGACTTTGCGCTGGTACGTAAGCTCTGCAAAAGCCGCAACCACTTAATCAAAAGCTACCCGTCTACCGTTCAAGAAATTCGTTTCCTTACCACGATTACCAAAGGTTTCCGCCACTCTCCGCGCTATTTGTGGGCGGGCACCTGGCTTTATTGGCTGATGGGCAACGGCTTCACCAAGTTACCGCGCTTGCTCTCGCCCAAAAAGATCAAGCAAGAAGAGCCGATTATCGATATTGAAGGTGCCGTTGGCGGGTTCGAGTACTCAGATGCTTACCTGCACGATAACGACGCCCGCTTCGTATTTAACTTCGTACGCCATGCCCTTAACTACGGTGCCGTGGCGGCCAACTACGTCGAATCGTTGGGGGCCGAACGCGAAGGCGATACCTGGGTGACCAAAGCCCGCAACGTAATGGATGGCAGTATCTTCAATATTCGTTCCAAAGTGTTGATCAACGCCGCTGGCCCCTGGGTCGACCAGCACAATGCCCTGACGGGGCAAAAAACGTCCCACCAGCACCTCTACTCGAAAGGCATTCACTTGATTGTGCCGCAGTTAACCGACACCAAGCGGGTGCTGGCGTTCTTTGCCGATGATGGGCGGCTCTTCTTCGTCATTCCGATGGGCAACCGCACCTGTATCGGCACCACCGACACTCATATGGAGCACCCCGAGGTCGACGTCACCGCCGACGATATCGCGTTCGTTTTGGAGAACATCAACAAGCGCCTGACGCTCGACAAACCACTCACCCAAGCCGACATCATATCGACGCGCTGCGGGGTACGCCCTCTCGCCATCAAGGCCGACCAGGGCAGCGACCGCGACTTCCTGCAGCTATCGCGCAAGCATGTCATCGATACCAATCCAGAGAGTGCCCATATCAGTATCTTTGGCGGCAAGCTCACTGATTGCCTCAACGTGGGCGATGAAATTGCCGAGGAGGTAAAAGCGCTTGGCGTGGCGCTCAGCGATCCTAACTTTCACTGGTATGGCGAGCCGCCCGAGCCGGTGAAGCAGCAGTTTATGGATCAAGCCAAGCGCATGAACCTGGATGCCATGACGGCGGCTACCTCTTCAGAGCCGCTCTCCTCAAGACTATGGCGACGTTATGCAGAACAAGCGATTCCCATGCTTGAGAAAATTCGCCAAGACCCTTCTGAAGCCGATATTTTGATCGAAGGCACCGAGTACATCCGCTGCGAGCTCGAGCACGCGCGTGACCATGAGATGATCACGCAGTTGGAAGACTTCTTACGTCGCCGCGCCAAGGTGTCGCTGGTCGTTCACCATGAGCAGCTGCGCCAGTCGCCAGGCCTAAAAGAGGCCTGTCGGGTCCTCTTTGGCGAAGAAGCAGAAGAACGATTTACCACCTACTTCAAAGAGAATCGTGATACGTCTCGGCCGTCGGTTGAAACGCTCTCTTAAACAGAAGCGAGCATTTTAAACCGTCACTCTTGCTCAATCGAGTAGGAGGGGGAGTCGCCTCCCCCGTCCTCTCACACCACCGGGCAAACGGATCCGTACCACGGCGGTTCCTGTCCCCCATTATCGGGCTGAGCTTCGTTCCGCTGAATTCGCTCGCCTGTGTGCTCTGAGCGCTTCGACAGTCTTTGGGCTTCCGGCCCGCCATACAGTTATCGAGAGCCCTCCGGGGAGGCTTCTGCTCGTACACATCAGAGAGTGGTCAACTATCCACTCGTGACAGGTTCAGCCCTTCAGCTCTTGGTTAGAGAGCCTAATATGGCCTCTGCTGACTCCTGTTCGCCCATCCCGACACCTCACGGTGTCGGTAGCCAGTGGCA
>NZ_FODB01000035.1 GCF_900110265.1 Vreelandella aquamarina
GATCGGGAGGAGCTGCTAGCGTTCTATGACTACCCGGCAGAACACTGGGTGCATATCCGCACCACCAACCCGATCGAGTCGACCTTCGCCACGGTCCGCCTGCGGAGCAAGCGCAGCCGGAACTGCGGCTCCAGAGCGACGACCCTGGCGATGGTCTTCAAGCTGCTTCAGAGCGCCCAGAAGCGCTGGAAGCGGATCAAGGGGTTCAACAAGCTGGAGCTGGTCGTGAACAACGTCCAGTTCAAGGACGGCGAACCCTTGACCGATCAGTCAGACAGGACTGCCGCCTGACCGGCCATACACAGAATTTGACAATAACTCCTGCCAAAAGGCCAAATAGGCGCGGTAGAAAGTGATGGACCGTGGCGTTGTGTTGATGCGCGAAACGCGCCTGTATCAACTGTTTTAGCTGCGTTTGATCATGTCTGTTAAGCGCTTCTTGCCAGCGCAAAGACGTTAAGGGCAGTGAACGTAGATGAGCCATCGGGCAATCTCCATCGTATTTCCCGATACTCTCGTTGACATTACTTAACGAAAACTTAAACCTTGTAAAAAGGCATATTATCCTTTCGTAGGCTTATTAAGCCTTAAAGTGATTAAGCCTTAGGGTTACTAAATAAGGAGAGTCGTTGTGACATCCGACGCGCAGCGCCACCACGCTAGCCGCTATCAGGTGGTGCCCTGTCCCGCACATCGACGACGCGAAGCGCTGCTGCATTTAGCGGCTGTCCACACTCCTTCCCTGCAGGCTGGCTTGCAGCAGGCCTTAACGGCGTCGACTGAGTCTGATTGGCAGGGTTTGTGGGTGGCGATGGAAGGCGAATATATACGCGCGACTGCCTGGGTACAGCCGCTGGCAAACCAAACGGCGCAGCTATGGCTGCCCAGGCATAACGATGCCGCCGCCCAGGCTCTGTTGAGTGCCCTGCCGGGGTGGGTGAAGCAGCAGCCGATCATCCTTTGCCATGTGGTGCTCACTGAGCCGTGGGCAGCGTGGGAAGACACGTTAATTAAAAGCGGTATGCGTGCGATGGCCACCCTAGAGCATCGTGCGTGGCCATGCCGAGCAGCCCTAGCGCCTCAACAGCCGTTGAGATTACGCCCTTTCAAGGCGTTAACGCTGGCTGAACAGCAGGCGTTACTGGCGCGGGTAGGTGAAGATTCTCTGGATTGCCCAGCGCTGCGCCATGCGCTGCCGGTTAGCACGCTGCTAGCTGGGTTCCAATCTCAGGCGACTTCGGCTTATCCACAACACTGGTATTGGCTGGAATACCAAGAAGAGCCGGTAGGAGTATTGTTGCTCGCCACCCCCTCTTTGCAGTGGAGCCTGCAACTTATGGGGCTGGTTCCGGAATGGCGCGGGCAGGGGCTGGGGCACGTTATTATTGAGCATGCCCAAAGCTTGGCTGCCCAGGCCGGGGCGCAGTGCTTAACTCTCACGGTGGATGAACAGAATACGCCTGCTCAGCGGGTTTATGCCCAAGCGGGGTTCATACAACTGGGGCGCGAGCGCTTGTTAGGGTGGTATTAATCTGGCCGTTCAGTAGCGTCATCCTCCGCTTATCGGCGTTGTAGGTTGAATTGCCGCGCTTAGTAGCATTTTCTTACCCTTTATGTTCTCGGTATACTAACTCTATACGTATGTCTTGGCGTTTCGGTGGCCGCGGTAGCACCATAGAGCGTGGCACGGCCGCACCCAAGGGCAAGAACGGTGTCTCCAGGCGCTAGGTATCCAGCATAAGCAAGAAACGGACGCACTCGTTTTGAAGCGCAACGCGTTTATTACATAAAACTTAAGAGGTGGTGAGAGTGAAATCTAAGCTGATCATGAGCGGGCTGGCGGCCCTTGGCGTCATGGCAGGCACATCCGGTGCTTATGCCCAAGATGCAGCGCGTGACGCAATCGCTGAGCGCCTGGCACCAGTAGGACAACTCTGCCTTCAAGGCCAAGACTGCGGCACGGCAGCAGCCCCTGCGGCTTCTAGCAGTGGCGGTGGTGGTGAAATTGACGGTGCCGGTATTTACAACAACGTCTGTATGGCGTGCCACGAAACGGGTGCCGCTGGAGCACCGGTGCGCGGTGACGAAGCGGCCTGGGCTGAGCGTACTGAGCAAGGTTTTGCCACGCTGCTAGACCACGCCATTAATGGTATTGGCGCAATGCCTGCCCGTGGCGGCAACCCCAACTTGTCAGACGAAGAAATGGAAGCGGTGACAGCGTATATGGTCGAGCCTGTCATGGAAGTTCCTGAGCTAGGTGGCGGTGATGAAGGCGCGGCTGCCGAAGCAACTGACGAGAGTAGTAGCGACGAGATGGCGACGGCAGATGCTGTGGCCAGCGAAGATGAAGCAGTCGCCAGTGAAGAAGACGCTTCCAGCGGTGGCAGCGGTTTAGACGGTGAAGCGCTTTACGCCAGTGTGGGCTGTGTGGCGTGTCACGCCGCTGGCGTGGCGGGTGCACCGAAGATTGGCGACGCTGAAGCTTGGGGCCCGCGTATTGAGCAGGGTACCGATGCACTCTACCAAAGCGTCTTCAACGGTAAAGGCGTGATGCCGCCGCGTGGTGGTAGCAGCGCTTCCGATGAAGAGATTATGGCCGTGGTTGATTACATGGTCTCACAAGTACAGTAAGCGTTAGCAGCCCGCTCTCATGGGGCGGGTAGGCCAGGCGTTATAAAATATCCACAGGTGGGTGCTCCAAACCCTCTGTGGATATTTTTTTGCGCGATACATAGCGCTTGCCCAGCACGCTTATCCCAGCAGCGAGCGCAGCCCAGCAATGGCATCCTTGCCGCGTGCCTGCTTTTTCTCCGGGTCCTCTTTATCAGCGCGGCCCTCCCACTCCAAATCATCCGCGGGCAGCTCATCCAAAAAGCGGCTGGGTTGGCAGTCCATCAGCTCGCCATAGGCCTTGCGCTGGCGCGCCAGGGTCAGCGTTAGCGTGCGTCGGGCGCGGGTAATGCCCACGTAGGCTAAACGCCGTTCTTCTTCCACGGTACCCATCTCGATGGCGTTACGGTGGGGCAGCAGATCCTCCTCCAGGCCCATCAAGTAAACGTGGGGGAACTCTAGCCCTTTCGAGGCGTGCATGGTGAGCAGCTGCACCCGGTCAGAGTCATCCTCTTCGGCCTGTTGCTCCAAAATATCCCGCAGCACTAAGCGTGAAATGGCCGCTTCTACGCCGTCGGTTTCTGTTGCGGTAGAGTCATCTGCGTCTTCCGGATCGCGGTTCAGCGACTTCTCTAATTGATCAATCAAAATCCATACGTTGGCCATGCGCCGCTCGGCAATAGTAGGGGCGCTGGCGTTTTGGTAGAGCCACGCCTCGTAATCCATATCCCGCAGCATATCGCGGATCGCGGCAATGGCATCGCCCTGATCCATCCGCTTGCGCACACCATCAATAAAGTGGGTAAAGCGCGAGAGGCGCTCCACGGCGCGGGTAGGCAGGGTTTGTTCAAGCCCTAGCTCATGGCAGGCAGCAAACAGCGAGATCGAGCGCTCGGTGGCATAGTTGGCGAGCTTTTCCAGCGTGCCGGGGCCAATTTCCCGCCGGGGCACGTTGACGATGCGCAAAAAGGCGTTGTCATCGGCAGGGTTGATCAGCAGGCGCAGATACGCCATGGCGTCCTTGATCTCGTTACGCGAGAAAAACGACGTGCCGCCGGAGAGCTTGTACGGAATCTGATAGTGCTGCAGCTTCAATTCCAGCAGCCGCGCTTGGAAGTTGCCTCGGTAAAGCACCGCAAAATCGCGCCACTCGGCTTTTTCCTTGATGCGCCGAGTGAGCATCTCGCTGGCCACTCGCTCGGCTTCGGCCTCCTCATGGCGGTTCACCACCACGCGAATCGGCGCGCCGTCACCCATCTCCGACCACAGGGTTTTGTCGTAGACGTGGGGGTTGTTAGCAATCAGCGTATTGGCGGCACGTAGGATGGTGCCGGTAGAGCGGTAGTTCTGCTCCAGCTTGATGACTTTCAAACGGGGGAAATCCTCCCCCAGGGTGACCAGGTTTTCCGGCCGTGCGCCCCGCCAGGCGTAAATCGACTGGTCGTCGTCGCCGACCACGGTAAAGGTGGCGCGTTCGGCCATCAGCAGCTTTACCAGCAGGTACTGGGAGACGTTGGTGTCTTGGTACTCATCCACCAGCATATAGTGGATTTTTCGCCGCCAGCGGGCCAGTGCCTCTGGGTCGCGCTGTAAGAGCACCACCGGCAGCAGAATCAGGTCGTCGAAATCCACCGCGTTGTAGGCTTTCAGGTGGCGAACGTAGGCTTCGTACACCCGTGCCGCGAAATGCTCGTCGTCATCGGCAGCGAACGAAAGCGCATCCCCTGGCAGCACCAGGTCGTTTTTCCACTGGGATATCTTGGCCTGCACGGCGTTGATCTGCTCGGCATCGACCTGAGCGTCTTTATTCATCAAGTCCCGCAGCAGCGCCTTGGCGTCTTCCGGGTCGAACAGCGAAAACCCCGGCTTGTAGCCCAGGGTCTTCAGTTCGCCGCGAATGATGTTGAGCCCCAGGTTGTGGAAGGTCGAAACCGTCAGCCCGTGGCCCTCTTTGCCCTTCAGCATCTGGCCCACCCGCTCTTTCATCTCTCGGGCGGCCTTGTTGGTAAAGGTCACTGCGGCAATTTTGCGTGCGCTCATGCCACACTCTTGCACGAGGTAGGCAATCTTGGTGGTGATCACGCTGGTTTTGCCCGACCCCGCACCCGCCAGTACCAGGCAGGGGCCATCGATATAGCGCACCGCTTCTTGCTGGCGTGGGTTGAGCCCTTTGATACGGCTAAGAATGCTCTTTGGCGGTTGGGGCGTCATGGCGAAGGGTGACCTCTACAAGTGTTTCGGGGCAATTTCTATTACAATCAGCGGCGCTGACGAAGGCGCAGCAGGCTAATACAGCAGGTAACTCATAGGCAGGTGGTGATGTTTGAAGTAGCGCTATTCGAGCCGCGCATGGCTCCCAATACGGGCAACATTATGCGCCTAGTGGCGAACAACGGCTGCCGTCTCCATTTGATCGAGCCGCTGGGCTTTGATCTCGAAGAGAAAAAGCTGCGCCGCGCTGGTTTAGACTACCGCGACCTTGCCAACGTGACCCGTCACGCGGATTTTACGGCGTTTTACACCGCCATGCAGGGGCGCACCATCTGGGCGATTACCACCAAAGGCACCCGCGCCCACAGTGATGCCAACTTCGCACCGGGGGATGTGCTGCTGTTCGGCTCGGAAACCGCCGGGCTCTCCCCCGAGGTGCACGCCATGCTGCCCGCAGAGCAAAAACTGCGCATTCCCATGCAGCCCAACAACCGCAGCCTGAACCTCTCCAACGCCGTGGCGGTGGTCAGTTACGAAGCGTGGCGCCAACAAGACTACGCTGGCGCACTGCCCATGGGCGACGCAACCTAACCGGCGATACCGTAGCGGTCGCGGTACGCACGCACGGCCTCGGCATGGCTGCTGAGGTCGCTACCTGACTGCTCTTCCAGGTAGGTGAGCACTTGCTCAAGCGACACGATGCTGACCACCGGCACGCCATACTGGGACTGCACTTCCTGGATGGCGCTCTGCTCGCCCTGGCCACGCTCCTGGCGGTCCAGGGCAATGATCACCCCACCGGCACGGGCACCGCTCTGCTCAATCAGGCCCATCACTTCACGGATCGCGGTGCCTGCGGTGATCACGTCATCAATGATCAAAATATCGCCAGACAGCGGCGCGCCCACAATGTTGCCGCCTTCGCCGTGGGTTTTGGCTTCTTTGCGATTGAAGGAGTAAGGCATATCCAGGTCGTGGTGGTCGGCCAGCGCCGCCGCGGTGACTGCAGCCAGTGGAATGCCCTTATAAGCAGGGCCAAACAGCACGTCAGCCTTTAAGCCGCTATCAACCATCGCCTGGGCGTAAAAGCGGCCTAGCTTGGCCAGCGCACGGCCCGTCTGAAACAGCCCAGCGTTGAAAAAGTAGGGGCTAACGCGGCCAGATTTCAGCGTAAACTCGCCAAACTTAAGTACGCCCTGTTCAATGGCAAAAGCAATGAAATCGCGCTGGTAGGGTTGTAGAGTGGTGGCCACGGCATTCCTCACTAAGCGGTAGGTTTCAATCGGCACGAAAGCAACAATAAAAGTAGGGTAAATGGCAAGTTTTACTCACGGCCTTTACCCAAACGTCTAAACGTCGGGTATCATACAGCAGCGACGCAAAAGGGACGATTTATGAAAATTGCCAGCATCAATGTCAATGGTATACGTGATGCCGTCGACCGTGGCTTCCTGGACTGGCTGGCTCAGCAGGATGCCGACGTGGTCTGCGTGCAGAACATCAAGGCGAAAAGTTTCGAACTGGGTGACCATATCCTCTATCCGGAAGGCTACGAAGGCTACTTCCTGGATGCCGAGGAGGATGGTTTCTCCGGTGTGGCACTCTATTGCCGCAAAATCCCCAAAGCCATCATGTACGGCCTGGGGTTCCCTCAGTGCGACCACGAAGGGCGCTTTCTGCAGGCGGATTACGACCGCTTCAGCATTGCCACCTTCCTGATGCCTGATGGAAGTGACCAAAAAGCCAAACAGGCGTTTATGGAGCAGTACCAGGAGTACCTGACGAAGATGTCGCGCAAACGCCGCGAATACATCATCTGCGGTACTTGGCACATTGCCCATAAAACCATCGATTTGGCCAACTGGTCGGACAACCAGCTCACCTCGGGCTTCCGCCCGGAAGAGCGTGCCTGGATGGATCAGGTGCTTGGCCCCACCGGCTTTATCGACACCTTCCGCGAAATTAATCGCGATGCAGGCGAGTACACCTGGTGGCCAAAACTTGACCAAGACGTGCCCCGTGATCGTCAAGAAGGCTGGCGGATCGACTACCAACTGGTCGGCCCCAACTTCCGTCGTCACGTGGTGGACGCGTGGATTGATTACGATGCGACCTTCTCCGAGTTCGCACCGCTGATCGTTGAGTATGATTTAGCGCTCTAAGCGTTAGCTACTTCCCGCGTCGCACCTGCAACAGGCCGGCTTACCGCTGGCCTGTTGCGTTCAGGGCTCCGTAATACCGAGTTCCCTTAACCGCGAATGCCCAGCGCTTCACGCTGCTTCTCGCGCAATTCATCACCGGCTTTCTCGGCCAAATCCAGCATCGCGTTCAGCTCTTTACGGTTAAACGCGCCCGCTTCCGCCGTGCCCTGTACTTCAATCAGCTCGGCGCTTTCGGTCATCACCACGTTCAGGTCGGTGTCGGCTTTGCTATCTTCGGGGTAATCCAGGTCCAGCACCGGCACGCCTTTGTAGATGCCCACCGAGATCGCGCTGACCAGCTGCTTGAAGGGGTCGCCCTTGATCTTCTTTTCTCGCTGCAGGTAGCGAAGCGCATCCACCAGCGCCACGCAGCCGCCGGTAATCGCCGCCGTACGCGTGCCGCCATCGGCCTGGATGACATCGCAATCCACGGTAATGGTGAACTCACCCAGCTTCTTCAAATTCACCGCTGCGCGCAGGCTGCGGCCAATCAGCCGCTGAATCTCCAGCGTGCGGCCACCCTGTTTGCCGCGGGTCGCTTCGCGGCCACTGCGGGAGTGGGTGGCGCGGGGCAGCATGCCGTATTCGGCGGTAATCCAGCCCTGATTTTTACCGCGCAGCCAGCGCGGCACGCCCGCTTCCACGCTCGCGTTACACAGCACCTTGGTATCGCCAAACTCCACCAGCACGGAGCCTTCCGCATGGCGGGTGTAATCACGGGTCAAGCGAATCTCACGGAGCTGGTCGGCCTCGCGACCGCTGGGGCGAACTACATCAGGACGCATAGCACCTCACATCATCTTAAAAGTGGAAAAGCCCTCTATTGTACACGTCTGAGCGTGCGCGGATGGGCCTATCGGTTAGACTGTTCGGAATCACATTGATGTAAAGGATGCATCGACTTATGGCCGCTTCCCGCCGCGTACACAGCATGACCGCCTTCGCCCGCACCGAGCAGGCCGCCCCGTTTGGCACCCTGCAGGTCGAGATTCGCTCGGTGAACCAGCGCTACCTAGAGCCGCACTTTCGCCTACATGAAAGCCTGCGAGATTTAGAGCCGGTGCTGCGCGAAGCACTGCGCACGCGCCTGGCCCGAGGCAAGGTAGAGTGCAGCGTACGCTTTGAGAGCGCTGATACCGCCCAAGTACCGGCCGTGAACGCCCAGCGCCTAAAAGAGATAGCCGATACCCTGGCCGCCATTCAGCAGCAGGTGCCCAGCGCCGTGCCGCCCACCACGCTAGCGCTGCTCAATCAGCCCGGCGTGATGGAAACCCAGCACCTCGACCAAGACGCCATTAAAGCCGCCGCCAAAACGCTCTTCAACCAAGCGCTGGATGAACTGATCGACGCCCGCGCCCGCGAAGGCGATAAGCTGGCCGAGATGATCACCACCCGCCTAGACGCCGTCAGCGAGCAAGTGGCCACCGTACGCAGCCTGCTGCCGCAGATTCTGGAACGCCAACGCACCCAGCTGCTAGAGCGTTTAGAAATCGCCAAAACCGAACTCGACCCCCAACGCCTGGAAGCCGAGCTGGTACTGGTAGCCCAAAAAGCCGACGTAGACGAAGAGCTAGACCGCCTAACGGCGCACATTGAAGAAGTGCGCCACCAGCTCGCCCAAAAAGGCCCCAAAGGCCGCCGCCTGGACTTCCTGATGCAAGAGCTCAACCGCGAAGCGAATACACTTTCATCGAAATCCGTGGTGGCAGAGACGACCCGCTGCGCGGTGGAGTTGAAGGTGCTGATCGAGCAGATGCGGGAGCAGATTCAAAATATTGAGTGATGAAGATGAGTCGAGCGACACCCTGGAGTGCTGGCGAGGTAGAGGCAACCATTGCTACCTACCGGCAGATGCTAGTAGCAGAACTGAGCGGGCAAAGTTCTAACAAGCGCGCACTTAATCGAGCGCTGATGATACAGCTTGATGGCCGCTCGGCCAGTGCCATAGAGTTCAAGCACTGCAATATCAGCGCAGTGTTACGCGATGCCAACTGCCCCTATGTCGATGGCTATAAGCCGCGTAGCAACTATCAACAAAGCCTAGTTGAAGCTGTCGAGGGGCTGTTGTTGCGAAGCGAGCTTGTTGATCGCGCAGCGCGTTTGGCCGCTGATCTTCCAGTGATTGATACCACTGGCATCGTAGACGAGCGCATTATCGTCGAACCTCCTAGAACGACACCGCCGCAACAAGGCGTTCGAGAATTCCGCGCCGACTATTCAGTGCGCCCGCCGCAAAAACGGGACTACCTGGCCCGGGAAACCCGCAACCGCGAGCTTGGGCTAGCCGGTGAGCACCTAGTGATTCGGTTCGAGCAGCACCGGCTGATCCAAGCTGGGTACGATAAGCTGGCGGAGAGGGTCGAGCACGTTGCGGTAACTCAGGGTGACGGGCTGGGGTTCGATATCCGTTCCTTCGAGCCCGACGGCAGTGATCGGCTGATTGAAGTCAAAACCACCGCCTTTGCCAAAGAGAGTGCGTTTTTTATTACGCCCAACGAGCTCGAATGCTCGCGTGCCCATTCGGAACACTATCATTTGTTCCGACTGTTCAACTTCCGCAAGGGGCCGAAGCTTTTTTTCTTGAAAGGTGATCTCCACGAACAGCTCTGGCTGGAGCCAAATAGCTACCGGGCGGGAGTACGTTAATAGCTTAAAAGAGGGAGCTGCTTCAAGAAATCAAAACTTCAGCCGCTGAGATTGTTCGTGAAGCTATCGTTCACTCATCGCTCCGTTCGTGCTGCTGAAGCTGTTCAACGGCCTGAGCCCGTTCGCGCTCTAGCTCGCGTTTAAGCTCATCTTCAGAGGGCAGATACGGCAGGTACTTCGCCGCAAACAGCTGTTTTTGCTCGGCCAGTACCGAGTACTTGACCACGGCTTCGCTTTTTTCGCTGCACAGCACCAAGCCAATAGTGGGGTTGTCGTCGCTGCCTTTGCGCTGCTCATCGTATAAGCGCACGTAGGTATCCATTTGGCCGATATCCTGATGCCTGAGCTTGCCGAGTTTTAGATCCACCAGCAAAAAGCACTTCAGTTTGAAGTTGTAGAATACCAAGTCGATGTAGAAATCTTCGTCGTCAAAGCGAATGCGCTGCTGGCGCTCCACAAAGGCAAAGCCTTTGCCTAATTCCAGTAAAAACTGCTGCAGGTTGCTGATAATGGCCTGCTCTAGCTGGCTTTCCTGATAGGTTTTATCCTGCAGATTAAGAAAATCCAGAATGTAGGGATCACGCAGATAGTCTTTAGCGCTTTCTGCCAGTGGCTGGGTGTTTTGCTGGGCTTCTGCTGCCACCGAGGATTTTTCTTGGCTGGCCAGAAGTCGCTCGTAGTAGAGAGTGCTAATCTGGCGTTCTAGAGCTCTGGCGCTCCAGCTTTGGTTGATCGCTTCGTGCAAATACCAGTCGCGGGCTTGGGCGTTTTCTATTCGCAGAAGGGTGCGATAGTGAGTCCAACTCAATTCAAGACGCACTGCGTCGCGAATTGGAAAGGCGTGATAAAACTGGCGCATATTGCGTAAATTGGTGACATCAAAACCTTTCCCCAGCCGCTCGGTGAGCTGTTGTGAGAGCTGCTTTAGCTGCTGCTTACCATACTCAGCACGACGATTGCCTTGCTGTTCGTGTTCGACAATTAAACGGCCTATTTCCCAGTAGCTTTGTACCATGGCCGTATTCACGGCTTGGCGAACCTGCCCGCGTGCTTGCTCTATCTGTTGAGTAATTGCGCTAACGAGGCGGCTAAAAGCGGTTTGGTTCTGCTCCGTCATAGGCTTAACCCCTGGCGTTATAGAGTAATGTCAGCTGGCTGAGGCCTAACAATATCAAATTTTGCCGATAGGAAGAGTTGGTGATGGCGATCATATCAACAGTGCATATAGCCAACTGCCTCGCTCACAGCCCCAACAACTCCTCAACCGGCAAGTGACTGGTCGCCTTCATTTCCCTCAGCGAGAGGTTGGAGCGGATGCTCGACACGCCGGGCAGCTGGCGCAGTACCGTTTCGACGAAGTGGCTGTAGTCGTCCAGGTCTTTGGCGACGACCTGTAGCAGGAAGTCGGCTTCGCCGGTGGTGTTGTGGCAGCTCAGTACGCGGGAGCTGGCCTGGATGATGCGCTCGAACTCCGCCGTTGCGGCTTCGCTGTGCTGGGTGCAGGTGATTTGCACAAAGGCCAGCACGCTGGCGCCCACTTTACGGCGGTTGAGGATGGCCTAGTAGCCTTCGATCACTCCCAGCTCTTCCAGGCGTTTGTGGCGTCGCCAGCAGGTGGCTTCGCTCAGGTGCATCTGCTCGGCCAGCCGTGCGTTGGCCACCCGACCGTCTGCCTGCAGCAAGGTGGCTAATCGGGCATCCTTTTTATCAAGCTCGCTCATTTTGAAAGGCCCTTTCGGTTTATTCATTCTGTTGAAAAGAGTGCTTCAAAAAGGCGCAGGATGTCCATCAGAAGGAAACGTAATTTCGGGCGCGGCTCGTTATAGTGCGTATACATCCAACGCACCGCCGACCGTTCAGGAGTGAGCCATGAAAGCCGTCGTATTTGAGCAGTTTTCTACCCCGCCCAGCATCCAGCAGGTGCCCGACCCAGCGCCAGCGCCTCACGGGGTTGTGGTCAAGGTGATGGCCAACGGCGTATGCCGCAGTGATTGGCACGGCTGGATGGGCCACGACCCGGATATTCGGCTCCCCCATGTGCCGGGGCACGAGCTATCCGGCGTGGTGGAAGCGGTGGGCAAGGACGTGACCAAGTGGCGCATTGGCGACCGGGTGACCGTGCCGTTCGTGGGCGGCTGCGGCACCTGCCCGGAGTGCCACACCGGCAATCATCAGGTGTGCGATGCTCAATTTCAGCCGGGGTTTACCCACTGGGGCTCGTTTGCCGAGTATGTGGGCATTCACTACGCCGATGTGAACCTAGTCGCCCTGCCAGATACCCTAGCGTTCGACACCGCCGCCAGCCTGGGTTGCCGGTTCGTGACCTCTTTTCGTGCGGTGGTGGATCAGGGCCGCGTGTCCGCCGGGCAGTGGGTGGCCGTACACGGCTGCGGCGGTGTGGGGCTGTCGGCCATCATGATCGCCAGCGCGGCGGGCGCGAACGTGGTGGCGGTGGATATTTCTGAACAGGCGCTCGCCTTGGCGCGCCAGTTGGGCGCGGTGGCCACGGTGAATGCCAACCAAGTGGCCGATGTGGTCGAGGCGGTGGTGGAAATCACTCAAGGGGGCGCGCACGTCTCGCTGGATGCGCTGGGTCACCCCACCACCTGCTTCAACTCTATTAGCAATTTGCGCAAGCGCGGCAAGCATGTCCAGGTAGGGTTGATGCTGGCAGATCACAGCACGCCTGCCATTCCGATGAGCAAGGTGATTGCTAATGAGCTGGAAATTCTGGGCAGTCATGGCATGCAGGCCCATCGCTACGATGCCATGCTGGCGATGATTCAGTCGGGCAAACTGGCGCCGGAAAAGCTGATTGGCCGCCGGATCACGCTAGAGGAGTCGGTGCAGGCGTTGATCAACATGGATAAGTTTGAAGGCGTGGGGGTCACCGTCGTCACGGAATTCTGATAAAAGAGGGCTGCTGGTGACGCATCAGGTGAATATCACGGCGCTGACCGGTGGGGGCGTTAGCTCCGGGGAAATGGTGGTCGTGCGCCCGCAAGAGGATAGCTTCACGGTGGTGGGACGGCTGAGCGTTCCCAGCCGTTAAGGCGTTCTATTCATTTCCTTCAATGAACCGGGGCAAATTATTCGCTCCTCATCCGTCAGTTGAGGTTTTACGCTGGGCGTATTGATAAGGAGAGCATTATGTCATCAGCTAATACTCCACCCGTTCGCCGCGTGGTCGCTCAGCATCCTGCCCATCGGGATGATATCGGTGATTTGGTTACCCGCCGGCCGCTGCCGGGGCCGGGATTGGATCAGCTCGATCCGTTTCTGTTTTTGAATCATCACGGCCCGCAGGTTTACCCGGCCAACAACCGCGGGCTGCCCTTTGGGCCGCACCCGCACCGTGGGTTTGAAACGGTGACGTTTATTTTAGAAGGCTCGCTGGCCCATGCCGACAGCGCCAAGCACCAGAGCGTGATTCACGCAGGCGGTGTGCAATGGATGACCGCCGGTAGCGGCATCGTCCATGCGGAAATTTCGCCGGAGGAGTTTCTGCGCGAGGGCGGCCCGCTGGAAATCTTGCAGCTGTGGGTCAACCTGCCGTCACGGCTGAAGATGAGCGAGCCGCGCTACGTGGGCTTGCAGCAAGAGGGCATCCCCGCTGTTGAGCTGTCGGGCGGCGGTACGCTCAACCTGATTGCCGGGGAGTGGCAGGGGCAAACAGGCCCGATTGAATCGCTGACCGGCGTGTTCATGTCGACGCTAGCGCTGCCTGGGGGCGCGCGTGAGCAGCTACCCGTGGCTCCTGGCCGGCAGGTGTTTCTGTACGTGGTGAGTGGTGACGTGACGGTGGGCGGCGAGCCTGCCAAAGCGCACCATTTGATCGAAGTCGACCGTGACGGTGAAAGCCTGAGCATTGAAGCAGCGAGCGATGCGCGCCTGCTGTTTGGCCATGGCGATGTCATTGATGAGCCGGTCTACTCCCACGGCCCCTTCGTGATGACCACCCGCGACGAGATCGTGCAGGCGGTAGAGGATTACCAGAACGGCAAGTTTGGCGGGCTTACCCTTTAAAGACCCGCTAATGCTCTAAACGCCCGCGCTACACCGGCTCGCCGCGATAGTAGTGCCATAAAAACAGCGACCCCACGCTGCGCCAGGGTGCCCAGTGCTCTACCATCTGGCGCGCCTGCTTCGGCGTGGGTTTGTTTTCCATGCCCTTCAGGCGGCCCAGCGCCACTCTTAACGCAAGGTCGTCGGCGGGGAAGATATCGGGGCGCTGGAGTGAGAACATCAGGTAGATCTCGGCGCTCCAGCGGCCAAACCCGCGCAGTTGGGTAATCGCGGCAATGGCCTCGTCATCGCCAAGATGCGCTAAGCCATCGGCGCTAAAGGTGCCCGCCAGCTCTGCGTCGGCCAGCCCTTTGGCATACTCGATTTTACGCCACGATAGCCCCGCATCGCGTAGCGCTTGGCCTTCCACCTCCATCACCGCCTTGGCATGCAGTTCCGGCAGCAGCGTATTCACCCGGCCCATAATCGCCCGGGCGGCTTCGGTGGAGATCTGCTGGCTGACGATGGTCGAGAAGAAGGTCGCAAAACCTGGATCGCGCTGGCGCGGGTTGGGCGCGCCGACTAAGGGGTAAGCGCGGGCAATGTCGGGGTCGGCATTGGCCAGTGCCTGCATGGCGTGCTCGATGGTGCTGGAGGTCATAACCGGCCCTCTTAATGAAAAGATAATCCTCACATCCTAGCAGTTGCCTCTTGGTTGCTGCCGCGTCAGTGTCCACGGGTTACCCCTTTGCACGCTAACTTTTTTAACATCATATATTCCTACTTTCGTCTAATCTTGCCATCATTTGACGCAATCTAAGACCGTTTTGATAAGCAGGCGTTTTATCCAGCGCCTGGGGAGAGAGGTATGCAAGAGTTGTCATCGGGGCTGGCGCGTAACCCGCGATTGGCAGAGTTTGTACTGGCGCTGGGTGGGTTCGGCATTGGTACCAGCGAGTTCGTGATCATGGGACTGATGAACCGCGTGGCGGAGGATTTAGCCGTAACGGTGCCGCAAGTGGGCTATGCGATTAGTAGCTACGCACTGGGCGTGGTAGTGGGTGCACCGCTGATTTCGGCGCTGGCCGCACGGGTACCCAGGCGGGCGCTGCTGATTGCGCTGATGCTGGTGTTTGCCGTGGGCAATATTGCCAGCGCCATGGCGCCGGGGTTTTGGTCGTTTGTGGGCCTGCGCTTTTTGGCGGGGCTGCCTCATGGTGCCTACTTCGGCATAGCGGCGCTGGTCGCGGCAGGAGCGGTGCCGATTGACCAGCGAGCGCGGGCTATTTCGCGGGTAATGTTGGGGCTCACGGTAGCGATTTTAATTGGTGCACCGCTGGGTACCTGGGCGGGTAACGTCTTTGGTTGGCAAATCGCTTTTGCCGGTGTGGGAGTGATTGCGCTGTTAACGGCACTGCTCATTCGGTTATGCGTGCCGGTGCAGCCGTTTGATGCCCACGCGAGCCCGTTAAGAGAGCTATCTGCACTGGTGAAGCAGCGGGTGCTGGTGACCATTGCGATTGCCTGTATTGGTTGCGGCGGTATGTTTTCGATCTTCAGCTATGTGATGCCGACGCTGACCCAGCAGGCGGGCATGAGCGAAGCGCTGGGGCCTTTGGTGCTGGTCATTTTTGGCCTGGGCTCCATCGCCGGTAACTTGGTGGGCGGGCGCATGGCGGATAAAGACCTGATGCGGGCCATTCCTACCATTTTGGTGTGGTGCGCGGTGGTGCAGGGGCTGTTCTACTTTGCTGCCAACCAGGTGTGGTCGGGACTGCTGTTCGTGGGATTGGTGGGCACCAGCATGGCGCTTGCGCCGTCGCTGCAAACCCGCCTGATGGACGTGGCCGAAGACGCCCAAACCATGGCGGCCTCCATGAATCATGCGGCGTTTAACGGGGCGAACGCGCTGGGGGCATGGCTGGCGGGCTTGGCGATTAGCGCTGGGTTCAGCTGGTCGAGCACGGGGCTGGTAGGGGCCGGGCTTGCGCTGTGTGGCCTAGTGATTTTCGCTTGGGGGCGCTGGCTGGAAAAACGCACCTATCCCGCGGAGCCGTCGGTGGCTCAGAACTACAAATAAAGCGCTATAAATAAGTGATTGCTAAATAAATATTTAGAGCATTTAAAGTGGCAAAAAATGCTTATCGTTTCTAGGGTGTAAAGGTGCAATCCATAAGGAGGTGACCTATGCATAACCTAGTGAAGACATCGCGCGTTGTAACCCCGCGACTCGTAACATTAAGTGCTATTGCAGCGATGACTCTGGCGCTGGCGGGCTGTGGAACGACCACTAGCGAGCGCGCTACCAGTGGTGCTGGCGTAGGGGCGGCTGTTGGTGCTGGGGCCGCTGCGGTCACCGGTGGTAGCGTCACCCAAGGTGCTGTGATTGGCGGTGGCGTGGGTGCTGCCACCGGTGCCGCCACCGATGAGGACGATATCAACCTCGACTAACCCGCCTATCTATCGACACAGCCTGAAGCCGCGCATGCCTAAATGAAAGTGGTCGGCATGCGCGGCGTTGTACTCAGGCCCCAGTACATTGCCGAAGGTATCGCAGGCGCCATCCCGCGCTGCCCGCAAGAGCTCTCCCATTTCTCCCTCGTCATCCCAGTCGCGAATCAGCGTAATCTGACCTCCGTGTGGTTTCTTGAACCCCTACAGTCCCTGCCAGGGGTGTGCGATACTGCGCACCCAATAACGCCGGCAGTGGCCGGCCTGCGTGATAACGAACGACCATTTTGACTAACTAGGGAAGCGCTTCATGTCCCAGGGTACGCTGTTTATTGTTTCTGCCCCGTCGGGCGCGGGTAAAACCAGCCTCGTTCGTGAGCTGATCGAAAGCCTGGACGGCATTCAGGTGTCGGTGTCGCATACCACGCGTGCCAAACGCGAAGGTGAGGTCAATGGCGTCAACTACCACTTTACCCAAGTGCCTGACTTCGAAGCGATGATCGACCGCGGCGACTTCTTCGAGTATGCCAAGGTCTTCGACAATTACTATGGCACGTCGCGTCAGTCGGTCCAAACCTTGCTAGACGCGGGGCAAGACGTCATCCTAGAGATCGATTGGCAGGGCGCGCAGCAGGTGCGCGAACAGATGCCTTCTGCCGTGTCGATCTTCATCCTACCGCCATCGCGTAGCGAGCTGGAGCGACGTCTCTCCAGCCGTGGCACCGACGAACACGCGGTGATCGCTCGGCGCATGCGCGATGCGGTCAGCGAGATGTCTCATTACGATGAGTACGATTACTTAGTAATTAACGACGATTTCACCACCGCCCTGCAAGAGCTGCAGTCGCTGGTGATCAGCCGCCGCCTCACGCGTGCTGCAATGCAAGAACGCCACGCCCCCTTGCTCGATGCGCTCTTGTCACAGGCGCCTAGCGTCGAGTAATCTATCAGGTCCTATCACCACTCTTTTCGCTGGGTCGGCGACGTTGTTCAACAACGCCGGCCCGGCGTCGTCATTACAGGAAGGCCCCATGGCTCGCGTAACCGTTGAAGATTGTCTGGAAAATGTAGAAAACCGCTTCAAACTGGTGATGATTTCCACCCATCGTGCTCGCCAGCTGGCCCGCGGCTCCCGCGATGCACTGCTGCCCTGGGAAAACGACAAGCCGACCGTGATGGCGTTGCGTGAAATCGCCGCTGGCCTGGTCGACCACACCGTTTTGGACGAGCCAGTTGAAGCTCCTGTGCGTGCGCGTCCTGCTATGACGCCTAGCGCTCAAATCGACGATTAAGCTAGCACCGATTAGAGGCGCGGTACATGTTCACCATTGATGACCTAGCTGACCGACTCGGCGGCTACTTACCCCCGGATGAGATCCAGCAGGTCAAGCGCGCCTTCTACTACGCTGAGCAGGCCCACGATGGCCAGCGCCGCCGCTCTGGCGAGCCGTACGTCACCCATCCGCTGGCGGTCGCTAATATTCTCGCTAACATGCACATGGACCATCAGAGCCTGATGGCCGCCATGCTGCATGATGTGATTGAAGACACCGGCGTCTCTAAAAAAGCCCTGGCGGCGCAGTTTGGCAAGCCTGTGGCTGAGTTGGTAGATGGCGTCTCCAAGCTGACCCAAATCACTTTTGAAGATAAAGCCGTCGCTCAGGCGGAGAATTTTCAAAAGATGGTGTTGGCAATGTCGCGGGACATCCGCGTCATCATCGTCAAGCTGGCCGACCGGCTGCACAACATGCGCACCTTGGGCGCACTGCGGCCCGATAAAAAACGCCGCATTGCCCGTGAAACGTTAGAAATCTACGCCCGTATTGCAGGGCGACTGGGGATCAACACCATTCGTGTGGAGCTGGAAGACCTCTCGTTCCAGGCGATTCACCCCATGCGGGCCGAGCGTATCAAGCGCGCAGTGGCCAGCGCGCGGGGCAATCGCCGCAGCGCCATGCGGGAAATCCAGGCCTCGCTGCAGCAGAGCCTGGACGACGAAGGCCTAAAAGGCACGGTGATTGGCCGCCAAAAACATCTGCTCTCGATTTATAAAAAGATGCGCGACCAGCGCAAGCCGTTTGCCGAGATTATGGATGTCTTCGGTTTTCGCATTATCACCGAAGACGTGGCCAGCTGTTATCGCATCCTTGGCGTCGTGCATAACCTCTATAAGCCGGTACCGGGGCGCTTTAAAGACTACATCGCGATTCCCAAGGCGAATGGTTACCAAAGTCTGCACACCACGCTGTTTGGCCAGCGCGGCATGCCCATCGAGGTGCAAATCCGCACCCGTGAAATGGAAGCCATGGCCAATAACGGAATTGCCGCGCACTGGCTCTACAAAGCCGGGCAAACAACGCATCCGATTGCGGAAGGCAGCCATGCCCGCGCCCGTGCCTGGGTGAAAGGGCTGCTGGAGATGCAGCGCCACGCGGGGGATTCGTTGGAGTTTATCGAACACGTCAAAAACGACCTGTTCCCCGACGATGTCTACGTGTTCACCCCAAAAGGCGACATCATGGAGCTGCCCCAGGGCGCCACGGTGATCGACTTCGCCTACAGCGTACACACCGATATCGGCAATAACTGCATCGCCTGCCGCATCGATCGCCACCTCGCGCCGCTCTCCACGAGGCTGGAAAGCGGCCAGACGCTGGAGATTATCACCGCCCCCGGTGCGCGGCCGAACCTAGCGTGGCTGAATTTCGTCACCACTGCCAAGGCGCGCTCCGCCATTCGCCATGCGTTGAAGCATCAGCAGCAGGCGGAGGCGGTGATGCTGGGCCGTCGACTGCTCAACAAGGCGCTGGCATCGTTCGAAACGAGCCTGGAAGAGCTCGACGAGAGTGTCTTCGAACAGGCGTTCAAAGAGTTGGATGTGTCGTCGCTGGACGCCTTGCTCGAATCGTTGGGGTTAGGCAACCGCATGGCCCACGTAGTGGCCCGCCGTTTGGTCGATGTTGCGCATGGCGATAGCTTTGATAAGACGCTTTCCGACAATAGCGATAAGGCTGTGGTGATTAGCGGAAGCGAAGGCATGGTGCTTAACTTTGCCCGCTGCTGCCACCCGTTACCCGGCGACCCGGTGGTAGGGCATCTGTCGGTCGGTAAAGGGCTGGTGGTACACCGTAGCGAGTGTAAAAACCTCGCTGACCGTAAAAACGATCCTGAAAAGCTGTTTGCCCTGGAGTGGTCCGAGCATATTGATGAGGACTTCCCTGTGGCGCTGCGCATCGAAATTGAAAGCCGCCGTGGCCTTGTTGCTGAACTGGCAGGCCTAGTGACCGATGCCGATGCCAATATCGAACGTATCGGCATTGAGGAGCGCGATGCTCGGCTTTCCACCGTCAATCTCACGCTGTCGGTGAAAGGACGGGTACACCTCGCCCGTATTATTAAACGCATTCGCAACCTGCCCAACGTTGGCAAAATTACCCGTACTGCAAACTAAACGCTTATGCGCCTAGCGCTGGCTTTTCAAGCTGGCAGCGTAGGCCATGGTGATAATAATCAACGTTTCATTAATACAGGAGCATGACACCCCATGAGCAATAAAGCGGTTATCAACACAGAAAAAGCCCCTGCCGCCATCGGCCCGTACTCCCAGGCTGTCAAAGCGGGCAACACGGTTTACCTGTCGGGTCAGATCCCGCTTAATCCGGAAACCATGGAAATTGTCTCTGATGATTTCGAAGCCCAGGCGCGTCAGGTGTTCACCAACCTACAGGCCGTGTGTGAAGAAGCCGCAGGCTCGCTGGGCGATATCGTCAAGCTCAACCTCTACCTGGTCGACTTGGACAACTTTGCGATCGTCAACAAGGTGATGGAAGAGTTCTTTTCCACGCCGTTCCCGGCGCGTGCGGCGGTCGGCGTGAAGGCGCTGCCCAAAGGCAGCCAAGTAGAAGCCGAAGCCGTGATGGTGATCGGCGACTAAACGGCGTGACACCGACGCATACAAAAAGAGCGAGCCGATGAGGCTCGCTCTTTGCCTTTTCTAGCGTTCTAATCGACTCGCGGCTAGGGCGCTAGGCTTTTTGCAACTCTAAAAAACCGCCCTCTTTCAACACCTGGGCATAGCCCTCTTTGTAGGTCGGATAGCGGAAGGTGTAGCCGGTTTCGAGAATACGGCGGTTGTCGCAACGCTTGCTGGCGCGACGGCGCAGCGGCGACTGCATGGTATCGGTCGATTCCACCTTTAATTGCTTGGCCAGCCACGCCATCACGTTATGCAGAGTGACCGGCTCACAATCGCTGCCCAGGTAGAGGTCTGCCAGCGGCGTACCGTTCTCCTGGCAGCGGATCAGGTGGGCCAGAATGCCGGTGCAGTCGTCCCGATGAATGCGGTTGGAGTAGATCACCGGCGTGACGGCGGCCAGTCGGCCTTCGGCCACTTGGTGAATCAAACGATCACGCCCTGGGCCATAAATCCCGGAGAAGCGCACCACGGTGCCGGGCAGCGGGTGATTGAGCAGCGCCTGTTCGGCCTCGCGCATCAGGTTGCCGGAGAAGCTGGTAGATTCCGTGGGGCTCTCTTCGTTAACGACTTCGCCCTCTTGCTGACCATAGACGCTAGTAGAGGAGACAAAGAAGATGCGGCGCGGCGGCTTCTCGTGCTGTTCCATGACGCTGAGAACACGCTTGAGACCGTCTGGGTAGGCGCTCTGGTAAGCACTCTCTTCAAAGCGGTCTGCGCTGACGGTGTAAATCACGTAGTCGGCCTGGGGCAGTGCGCTGGCGTCGGCCCCTTCCAAGGTGCTGAGATCAAGGGCTAACGGCTCAATGCCGGTATGCTCTAATGCCTTGGCTTGGCGGCGCACGCCAATCACCCGATGCCCCTCGTCCAGCAGCTCTTGTCCAAGCGTGACGCCGATGTCTCCACAGCCGATAATCAGTACCGTTAGCTTCACCTTGCTCACCCCTCTTGATAAATATTCCCTATCAGATACAAAGTCCCTATGAGATGTGCCATCTTCAATAGGGCTTGTCTGTCCTTTTCCGTCTCGCTAACACGATGACTAGTCACGAGCTGCAACGAGAGGATGCCACTGGCACCGCTATGACTTTAACAGAACTTCGCTACATCGTAACCCTTGCCCAGGAGCGCCACTTTGGTCGCGCCGCCGAGCGCTGCCATGTTTCTCAGCCGACGCTCTCTGTGGCCGTTAAAAAGCTCGAAGATGAGCTGGAAATTCCCCTGTTTGAACGCTCTAAATCCACGGTGCAAGTCACCCCTCTGGGCGAAAAAATTGTTGCTCAGGCGCAGCGTGTATTGGAGCAGAGCGGGCTGATTTATGAGTTGGCCAGTGCTGGCAAAGACCAGCTGGCGAACCCGCTGCGCATTGGTGCGATTTACACCATCGGGCCTTACCTATTCCCGCACCTGGTGCCCGCGCTGGCCAACGCCGCGCCGCAAATGCCGCTCTATATTGAAGAGGGCATGACCGGCACGCTGCGGGCCAAGCTGCGCAGCGGCGAGCTAGACGTGATTATCGTTGCGCTACCGTTTACTGAAACCGACGTGGTCACCAAGCCGATCTACGACGAGCACTTTGAAGTGTTAATGCCCGCCAGCCACCCGTGGGTCGAGCGCGAGGCGATCCATAAAGAAGACTTATTAGAAGAGCGGCTGCTGCTATTAGGGGAAGGGCACTGCTTCCGCGATCAAATTTTGGAAGCCTGCCCGGCGATTACCCAAAAGCTGAATAGCCCCAATAATACCCTGATTGCCGAAGGCGGCTCGCTTGAGACCATTCGCCATATGGTGGCCTCTAAGCTGGGGATTACCGTGCTGCCTCAGTCGGCACTTGGCACCGACCAGTACGAAAATTCCATGCTGGTCAGCCGCCCGTTTGTGGCCCCCGCCCCTTCACGCACCGTGGCGATTGCCTGGCGGGCCAGCTTCCCACGGCCCAAGGCCATTGATGCCTTGGCCAAGGCGATTAGCCAGTGCCAGCAGCCGGTGCATAAGAAGAATGCTCCCTCATGAGTGAGCTGTCTGCACCGGTCACGGCGCTGAAGGGCGTGGGGGAAGCGCTGGCGATTAAGCTCGCCCGGCTCGGCGTGGAACGCATCAGCGACCTGTTGTTCCACTTGCCGCTGCGTTACCAAGACCGCACGCGACTTACCCCCATTGGCCTGCTGCGAGCAGGCCATGAGGCTGTTGTCGAGGGCGAGGTGACCGCCAGCGATATCGTCAAAGGACGGCGGCGCAGCCTGCTGATTCGCCTGCGCGACGGTAGCGGCATTTTAAGCCTGCGGTTTTTTCACTTCTCGCCAGCCCAACAGCAGCAGCTTCGCCCCGGCGTCATCGTTCGGGCGTTTGGCGAAGCGCGGGCGGGCGCCACGGGGCTGGAGATTTATCATCCCGAGTATCGGCTTAGCGGCGGTAGCGAAACGCCGGTCGAGGAGTACTACACGCCGATTTACCCCACCACCGAGGGGCTTCACCAAACCCGCCTGCGAGCGCTGACCCAGCAAGCGTTGCGCCTGCTAGAGCAAGCCCCCGAAACGCTGCCCGATGTGATTCCCGATGCGCTGCGTCAGCGCTTCCAACTGCCGGGGCTTCACGCCAGCTTGCAGCTACTGCACCAGCCGCCGCCAGACGTAGATTTAGAGCAGCTTGCCCACGGCCTTCATCCCGCCACGCGGCGGCTCGCCTTGGAAGAGCTGCTGGCCCATCAGCTTAGCCTGCGGGAAGTGCGCCTGCGTATTCAGGCAGACGGCGCGCCAGAGCTGCCTTCCGGGCGTAGCCTGCAAACGCGCTTTCTGGCGCAGCTACCGTTTGCGCTCACCGGTGCCCAGCGTCGGGTGCTGGAAGAGATCGCCCTCGACCTAGCACGCCCTGCACCCATGCTGCGGCTGGTGCAGGGGGATGTCGGCTCGGGTAAAACCGTGGTGGCCGCCATAGCGGCGCTCTCAGCGCTGGCGGGCAATTGCCAAGCGGCCATGATGGCACCTACCGAAATCCTCGCTGAGCAGCACTACCGCGCATTTAAGGCATGGTTTGAGCCGCTGGGCATCGAAGTCGCGTGGCTGGCGGGCAAGCTAAAGGGCAAGGCCCGGCTGGATGCCAAAGCCGCCATTGCCGATGGCCGAGCGCGTATGGTGGTGGGCACCCACGCGCTGTTTCAAGGTGATGTGCACTTCCAGTGCCTGGGGCTGGCGATTATCGATGAGCAGCACCGCTTTGGCGTTCACCAACGCCTCGCCCTGCGTGAGAAGGGCGAAGCGGGTGGATTAACCCCTCATCAATTGATCATGACCGCCACGCCGATTCCCCGCACCCTGGCCATGAGTGCCTACGCCGACCTGGATGTGTCGGTGATCGACGAGCTGCCGCCAGGGCGCACACCGGTAAAAACCGTAGTGGTCTCTGACGAGCGCCGCCCCGAGGTGGTCGAGCGCATCCGCAACGCCTGCAGTGACGGTCGCCAAGCGTATTGGGTGTGCACGCTGATTGAGGAATCCGAGGTGCTCCAATGTCAGGCCGCCGAGGTAACGCGTGATGAGCTGACCCAAGCGCTGCCGGAATTAGCCGTTGGGCTGATTCATGGGCGCATGAAAGCTGCGGAAAAGGCCGAGGTGATGGACGCCTTCAAGAGCGGCGAGCTGGATCTACTGGTGGCCACCACGGTGATTGAGGTGGGAGTCGACGTGCCCAACGCCAGCCTGATGATCATCGAAAACCCGGAGCGCTTAGGGCTTTCCCAGCTTCACCAGCTGCGTGGGCGGGTAGGACGCGGCAGCACCGAAAGCTTCTGCGTGCTGCTTTATCACCCGCCACTCTCCAAAAGCTCCCGCGAGCGGCTCGGCGTGATGCGGGAAACCACCGACGGCTTCCGCATTGCTGAAAAAGACTTGGAGATTCGAGGCCCTGGCGAGGTGTTGGGCACTCGCCAAACCGGCCTTGCTCAAATGAAAATTGCCGATCTAGAGCGCGATGCCGATCAGCTAGAGCGGGTCACCGCCCTGGCTCAGGCGCTCCAGGGCAACACCGAGGTCACTGCCGTGCTGGTGCGCCGCTGGCTGGGTGAAGCGGCAGGCCGCTACGGGCAGGTGTAGCGGCAGGGCGTGGGTATGCGCGCGGTGCTAAACCGCTGCGTTAGGCTCGTGGAGCTTTTCGGCGCTGGGGCTTGTTAAGCGGTTGGCGGCATCGCTCAAGGGGCCAAGCTGCTCGGCAATCAGGCGCAGCTGGCTTTGAATGGGCCGATAGAGCGTGATGGCATTCTCTTCTCCGCTGCCGCCGTGCTCCCCTAACTGACTCAGCAGCTCGTTGGCAGGCGCGGTCAGCGGCTCCACGGGTAGGCGTTTATCCAGCTGCTCGGCCAGTTGCTCTAACAGGGCACTAATCCGCTTGGCAAGCGGCACAAAAGCGGCATCGTCCTCATCTTCTGCCAGCCGATGGCGGTGGGCACCCAGCGCGGAGAGGTGGCTTAACAGCGTGTTGGAAAGTACCAAAAAGCGCAGCCCGTTATCAGCATCCTGCTTACGATAGTGCCCCGGCTCGTGGAGCATGTTGGTGAGCAGGGTCGAGAGCGCCGCATCCGCGTTGTGCGCATTGCGCCGCGCCAAGCGGTAAGCTAGGTCGTCCTGCTTGCCCTCTTCGTACTGGTGGACGATTTCGTCCAAGTAGCGGCGGTGGTTGGTCAGCACCTTGGCGGCCTCACGGTAGAGGCGGCGGCTCTGCCAATCCGGCAGAATAAAAAATACCGCCAGTCCCGCAATCAGCGAGCCGATCAACGTATCAAACAGCCGCGGCCAGATCAGGTCGAAGCCATCCCCCACCTGATTGAAACTGCACAGCACCAGCAGGGTGATCGAGGCCGTGGCGATCACGTAATGCTTTTCACGATTGGCAAAGAACGATACGCCCGCCGCCACGGCAATCATGCTCTGGATAAGTGGCTGGGGGAACAGGCTGATAGACGCCCAGCCTGCAATCAGCCCAAGCACCGTGCCCAGAATCCGCTGGGAGAGAAAGCGCCGGGTGGTGGCGAAGTTAGGTCGACATACGAACAGCGTGGTCAGCAAAATCCAGAACCCTTGCTGGGGGTCGAGCCACTGCAGCAGCCCATAGCCCGCCACTAGCGCGGTGGTTAGGCGCACCGCGTGGCGAAAGGTGGGCGAACCCAGCGTAAAGTTCAGCCGCACCCGTTTCCAGGCTTCCAGCAGGCTAGAGGGCGAGCGGTCATAAAGCGCGCTGTCCCGGCGTTCGCTGCCGGTGTCCGGGTTGTGGACGCTGGCAATCTGAGCTTCTAGCGTGGAGAGGTTGTCCGCTAACGCATTCAGCGGGCGTATCAGTGGCCGCCATTCGGGCTTTCCGCGCTCGCTCAGATTATCGATCGAGGCGCGCAGGTCGGCCAGCGCCTGCTCGCTCTGCTCGTGGCTGAAAGGGCGGTTGAGCAGCAGCGACTTGGCTAGCTGGCGGCAGGCGCGGCCCTGCTGGTCCAGCAGCCGCTGGCAGCGAAACAGTACGTCGTGATGAAAAAAGGCGTCAGTAAGTGCGCTGTAAGGGTAGTGGGTGGAGCTTGCCCGCTCGTGGATATCCTGGGCGATAAAGTAAATTTGCAGGTAGCGGTTGAGCTTACGGCTGCCGCGCTGGCCTTCCAGGCGGCGAAAGATCATCTCTTTTGCTTGGTTAAGAGCATCCACTACCTTGCCGTTCTGGCGAGCGAGCGCCACGCGGCGGGCCTCTACATCAACGCCCCGTACCGGCTCAAACAGCGCCGATTTCAAAATCAAGAACTCACCTAGGGCTTTGTAGACCCGTGCCATGCTCTGTTTCACCGGCTGGCGAGAGAACAATGCACACCACACTACGGAAATTGCGCCGTACCAGGCGGCACCGGCCAACAGTAGCAGCTGGCGGGCGGCGACGTCTTCATCCACGCCGCCATGCTGCTCGATATTGATCATGGAGTAGATCGAAAGAATCAGCGTGCCGGAGGCAATGGTCGCGTAACGCTGGCCAATCGCTCCCAACATAATCAGCGTGAAGGTGGATACCGCCAAGCCCGCTGCAAATAGCCACGGCCACGGAAACAGCCACTGCACCACGAACGACGCCGAGGCAAAGCAGAGCAGCGTGACCACCAACGCCTGCAAACGCCCTTGCCAGCTATCGTCGGTCTCTGAGAGAGCGCTGGCAATAATGCCCAGAAACAGCGGAATCACCAGCGCCACATCCCCCGCCAGCCCGCTAAACAGCAGCGCCCCGCTGAAGGCGATAAACACCCGCAGGCTGTAGGCGAACTTATCTAGGGTCCAAAGGCGGCGCAGGGAAAGGGAGAGGGGCATAGAGGCTCGTGTGAGTTTGCTGTTGTTAGACTTTAGTCTTGGTTAGTATAGAGGCATCGCAACGATGATGTCGCTCTTGACCTATCAACGCTAATGCTATTGCGGCCATGTGTTCTAAAAATTAGTGCACCAAAACGCTATGATTGAAACATTAACCTTTCGATACTCGGAGTGACTCTAAAAAAAATAGGATCACTCCCATGGATCTAAAACTGCTGCTGAACTGGCGTCTACATCTGCTGGTGATACTGACGTCGATGTTTTCCGAGTGGATCGGCATCATTCGGATTCCACTTGGGCCGGGAACATTACTACTATTACCACTCCTCTACGCGTTTATCATTGGTGTACTCTTCAATCCTCATCTCTTTTCAGCAATGGGCAAGGCCATTCCCAAGCCGGTGAGTCATGCCGCAGGCCCCATCATTCTGATCGCCATTTTGCCGTTCATTGCCAAGTTTGGCTCCACCATTGGGCCAGCGATCGAGCAAATTATCGCGGCGGGTCCTGCGCTGATTCTTCAAGAGCTGGGGAATCTTGGCACCATGCTGATTGCGCTCCCATTTGCGGTACTCGTGCTCAAAATGGGCCGGGAAGCGATTGGTGCGACCTACTCTATTGCACGCGAACCCAACATTGCCATTATTTCAGACCGTTACGGGCTAAGAAGCCCTGAAGGCATCGGCATTATGGGCGTGTACGTGGTGGGTACTATGTTCGGTACGCTCTATTTCGCGCTGATGGCGGGCTACATCGCCTCGCTGGATATCCTCGATATCCGCGCGCTGGCCATGGCCTGCGGTGTCGGCAGTGGCAGCATGGTAGCGGCATGCTCGGCAGCGTTGGCAGAAGCCGTTCCGGCCGCCAAAGATGAATTGCTTGCCTTTGCCGGCGCCAGCAATCTGCTCACCTACGCCACCGGATTGTATGTATCGCTCTTTATTGCGCTACCGGTCACCGAGTGGATGTTTACGCGTTTGAAGGGTTCCCGTCAGGAGGTTCGCCATGAAAACTCATGAGAGCACCGTCGATCAGTTCGACGCTGAGGCATTAAAAGAGCTGCGCCCTGAACAGCAGCTAGGTAAAACAGCTCTTGTGCTGGCGGCTGTCTGTGTGGCGGCGTGGTTTAGCAACATCGTCAACGGCTCGCCTTTGTTAGATGCGCTGCCTGGCATGCTGATTTTGTATGTCATGGTCATCATCGGCTTAGTGGTCGGGCGGCTATGCCCTTTTTATCTGCCTAGTGTGGCGTGGGTCTCGCTGATTAGTATCATCGCGACGCTCCCCATCTTTCCGGGTAACGGCTGGATCATTGGGCAGTTGGCAGAGGTAAATTTCTTGGCGGTGGTCACCCCCGTACTGGCGTATGCCGGACTAGCGCTGACCCACCGTGAATTCTCGATGTTCAAGCAGACCGGCTGGAAGCTGGTCATTGTGGCCCTTCTCGTCTTCACCGGCACCTTTATTGGGTCGGCGGTGGTGGCTCACGTGATGCTTTAAGGAATACAACATGGCGACGTCAATACCCTTTCCTGATAGTAAAGAACTCACCGCTTGGCGACACGATTTCCACCAGCATCCGGAAACGGCCTTCGAGGAGCAGCGCACGAGTGCACGTATTGCCGCGCTGCTCGGTGAGTGGGGCTTTGAAGTGACCACTGGAATCGCTGGAACGGGCGTGGTCGCCGCGTTAGACGGCCAGCAGGGGGAAGGCAAGACCATCGGCCTGCGGGCCGATATCGACGCCCTGGACATCCGTGAAGAGACCGGGCTGGCCTACGCCTCGCAGACGCCGGGCAAGATGCACGCCTGCGGACACGATGGCCATACCACGATGTTGCTGGGGGCGGCCTGGGCGCTGAAGCAGCAGCCCGATTTCAAGGGGCGGGTGGTATTCATCTTCCAACCCGCCGAAGAGAACGAAGGCGGTGGCCGTGCCATGGTGGAGGACGGCCTGTTCGAGCGCTTTCCGATGGACGCGGTGTATGGGTTGCACAACTGGCCTGGGCTGCCCGTTGGTGTGGCAGCGGTGCACGATACCGACGTCATGGCCGCGTTTGATATTTTCAGCCTGACATTTACCGGTAAAGGCTGCCATGCAGCGATGCCGCATCTAGGCATTGATACGGTGCTGGCGAGTTGCCAACTGATCAGCCAACTGCAAGGGCTGGTGAGCCGCGAAACGCCTCCGGATAAATCGGCGGTGCTGAGCTTCACCAGCATTAATGCGGGCGACACGTTTAATGTGATTCCCGAGCAGGTGGCGCTGCGCGGCACGCTACGCTGTTTTGATATGGCGCTGAAAGAGCATTTAGAGGCACGCTTTAAACAGGCGATTGCCAGCTTAGCCGACTTCCATGGCTTAACCGTTGAACTGGATTACCAGCGCTGCTACCCCGCCACGATCAATACGCCAGAGCACGCACAGCACTGTGCCACGGTATTGGAAGGTTTGTTAGGCCAAGACAACGTGCTGCGCAACCCACCGCCCAGCATGGCTTCTGAGGATTTCTCATTTCTGCTTGCCGAACGGCCCGGCGCTTACATCTGGATGGGGAACGGCGAGGATTCCGCGTCGCTGCATAACCCCCACTACGACTTTAACGATGCGCTGTTACCGCTAGGGACGCGCTACTGGGTAGAGCTGGTAAGAGCACTGCTCGTCTAGATCGTAATCGTGACTTAATGCGTTGATTCGCTCTCTGATGCCCACTGGGTAGGGGAGCGTTTACCCAGAATATGGCATTGAAAGGAGTTTTATCATGTCTTTAGCTGCGAACCCTTTATCGATCACCGTGGTTGGGTTGGGCCAGATGGGCGGCAATATGGCGCTCACCCTTCAAGCGGCAGGCTTTGCCGTCACGGGCAGCGATGTGTTTGAAGTAGCACGGGCACGACTCGAAGGCCTTGGGCTTGCCGTGGTGGCTCCCAATGCCCTGCCCCCAAGCGATGTGTATCTGCTTTCGCTGCCTACCTCCGCCCATGTGCGTGAGGTGATTGAACACTCCCCAGGCCTACTCACGCTAGCACCGAAAGGCAGCGTGATTGTGGATACCTCTACCAGTGACCCCGCCGTGAGTCGTGAGTTAGCCGAAAAAGTGGCGGCCGCAGGGCTTCATTGGTTGGATGCCCCGGTAAGTGGAGGCCCTAAAGGCGCGGCCAGTGGCAAGTTGGGAATGCTGTTAGGCGGCGATGACACCACCATTGAGCGGGTAATGCCGATGCTGGAGGCGATGTCGGCCAAGCGCACCCATGTGGGCGGCCCAGGCAGCGGTCACGTGGTAAAACTTGCCAATAACTACCTGTGTGCGGCGCACTTAATCACCACCGCTGAAGCTGTGGCGATGGCAGCCAAAGCGGGCGTTGACCCCGCCGCCTGTTTGGCGGGCATCAATAGCGGCTCCGGGCGCAGCGCCATCAGTGAGGTGAACTTCCCCGAGTGGGTGCTGAGCGAGCGCTTCGATTCAGGCTTTACCACGGGCTTGATGCGTAAAGATCTGCGCTTGGCCCGGGATGCCGCTGAGCAGTTGGGCATTCTCTTACCGCTGTTACAAGCTGTTGTAGATGCTTGGCACGCCAACCCTGAACAGCCCACCGATAGTGACGACTTTAACCATATCACCACGCCGATTTTAGCCCGTGCCAGCCAAGCGGAGGGGAACCAATGAACTCACTCAGCCAATACGCCTGTCACCACCTTGCCGAGCTGTTAGAAGGTTTTGGTTTGTCCGCTGCTGCGCCTTTGAGTAATTGGATTAATGGTGAGTTAGTCGCAGGTGAGGGGGAAGCAATTACTCTGATTAATCCCGCCACTGGCGAGGCGCTAGTGAGCTACCGCGATGCGGGCGCTGGATTGATTGAGCGTGCCACTCAAGCGGCACAGCGGGGGCAGCGCGAGTGGATGGCGCTCACTGCCAGCGAGCGTGGGCGGCGCATGAATGCTGCCATACGTGGGCTAGAGGGGCATGAAGAAGCGCTGGCGCAGCTGGAAAGCGTTGTTGCCGGTAAGCCCATTCTTGACTGCCGAGCCGAAGTAGGCAAAGTACGGGAGATGTTTGAATACTATGCGGGCTGGTGTGATAAGCAGCACGGCGAAGTGATTCCAGTGCCTACCTCGCATCTTAACTATGTGCGCCACGTACCCTATGGCGTCGTAGGACAAATTACACCCTGGAATGCACCGATGTTTACCTGCGCCTGGCAACTGGCCCCGGCCATTGCCGCAGGGAATGGCGTGGTACTGAAGCCTTCTGAGCTGACGCCCTTCACCTCGGTAGTGATTGCCAAACAGCTTGAGAGTGGCGGCTTGTCTAAAGGGTTGATCAATATTGTTAACGGGCTGGGCAAAACGACCGGCGCGGCGCTGACTGACCACCCCGCTATCAGCAAGCTGGTATTTGTCGGTTCGCCCCAAAGTGGCCGTATGATCGCTGAGGCAGGGGCCCGCCGTTTGGTGCCAAGCGTATTAGAACTGGGCGGTAAATCCGCCAATATTGTGTTTGCCGATGCCAAGTTAGACGAAGCGGTCGCGGGTGCCCAAGCCGCCATTTTTGCCGCTGCGGGCCAAAGCTGTGTGGCAGGCTCGCGCTTATTAATTGAGCGCTCGGTGTTTGAGCAAGTCACCAGCCGCTTAGCGCGTGCTGCGGAGCAAATTGCGGTGGGGTTACCCAGCGATGAAGCGACGCGAATGGGACCGCTACAGAATCATCGCCAATTTGAGCAGGTCACTCGTATGATTGAGGCCGCCAAGGCGGCAGGCGCGAGAGTGTTAACGGGTGGCAAACGTCCTGAAGGCTTGCCTGACGAAGCCCAGGGCTACTTTATCGCGCCTACCGTGCTGGTCGATGTCACGCCGGATATGGAAATCGCCCAACAAGAGGTCTTCGGGCCGGTACTGGTCGCTATGGCCTTTGACGGGGAGGGCCAAGCCACTCAGCTCGCTAACGAGACCCGTTTTGGCTTGGCGGGTGCGGTATGGAGCCAGGACGTAGCGCGGGCGCATCGTGTCGCCGGGCAGCTGCGTGCGGGCACGGTATGGATCAATAGCTATAAGGCAATCAGCGTCATGTCGCCGTTTGGTGGTTTTGGAGATAGCGGTTTTGGCCGCTCCAGTGGCTTGGATGGCCTACGCGAATACACGGTGCCACAAAGCGTATGGGTGGAAACCGCGCCAGAGGCCAGCGTGGCGTTTGGTTACGGCAGTGGAGTGGGTTGATGTAACGCCGGGTCGCGGAAGGCCTGCATCCAGCGCTGTAGATGGCGCAGCAGCAGGATGCTGGCCTTAGGCTGTTGGCGTCCTACCCGTGTGACCATGTGGGCCTGTGAGCGTTGAAACAGAGGATGATCGACCGGCCGTGCCACCAGCGTTCCTACTTCTAAATCGTGCGCAACGGCAAAAGCAGGCAGCAGGGTAATGCCCATGCCGCTGCGTACATATTGCGCCAGAATCACCATGGAGTTGGTATTCATGGCCATACGCGGCGCGATTCGAGACTGCTGGAAGGCTTGGTCGACCATTTGACGCACGCCATGGGTTGTGTCCCACATGGCCATGGGCTGGTCGCTAAGTTGGGTCAGCGTGAGCGGCGACGTTTGGCAGGTTAATGGATGATTGGGCGGTAAAATTGCCATCAACGGTTGAGGGCTGGAGGACCAGAAACGGAGTTGGGGATGCGTCCGTTCATGGAACATCAACCCGATGTGGCTATGATCACCCACAATCGCGTCAATGATGCCCGAGGTGCCCGCCGTATGGATATCGAGCTGGATGCCCGCATAGCGTTGGGTAAATTCATGCAGAGGGGAGGCCACTAAGTCACTGACAAACCCTTCACCGACGGTGAGCGATATCTTGCCAGTTTCCATGCGCTGATAGGATTCAAGCGAGGCAATAAAGCCTTCATCAAGGGCACCGCGACGCTCGCAATATTCAAGTAGCATTTCACCTACGGGAGTAGGTGAAATGCCATCGCGTTGGCGCTCCATGAGCGTCGCCCCTAAGGCTTCTTCCAGCAGCGCAATTTGCCTGCTGACCGCCGAGGGAGCGATATCTAAGCGCGCCGCCGCGCGGCGCACAGAGCCAGATTCAAGGGTAACGCGGAAGTACACTAAGCGTTGATGAGGTATGTCCATCGATAGCTGTTATACCTCTGCGGGATTGGCTCTTCGCCGGTCATGCCATGCCACAAAGTTTTGCTACAAATACTTCAGCAGCTTTTGCAGCTTGTTCATATCGGAGGAGTCGCCGACGAGGCGGACGTCTCCTGCCACCATGCCGTCCAGAAACGCCTGCTGGGTAGGCTTCTTGAGAATGCGCAGCGCCGCGTCTTGGTCGCGAAAGCGCAGCTCAAGGTCTAGATCGACGGGCAACCCCTTGCCGGTGGAGATGCCGTTAGGCGCCATCCGGTAGTAGCGGGCGGTGCTTAAGTCTTCCGTAGCGACACCCCAGTCGAGGCCGCGCATGCGTTCAAGCTGCTCACGAAAGCGCGGCTTGCGGCGCAGGGCTCGCTTGAGCATAAAGCCCAGTAGCCACAGCGTCAGCGAAAGCTTCATTAGGAAACGGCGTCCTTGAGCGCTTTGCCTGGCTTAAACGCGACGTTTTTGCTGGCCGGGATCTGCAGTGGAGCGCCGGTTTGCGGGTTTTTACCGGTACGGGCAGCGCGCTCGCGAACGGTAAACGTACCAAAACCGATCAGCGCTACATCTTCACCTTTGGCAACGCTGTTGGTGATTTCGTCCAGGATGACATTGAGGACTTGGCCAGCTTTGTCTTTGGAAAGGTCAGCACTTTCAGCGATGGCTGCAGCGAGTTCAGGTTTGCGCATAAAGGAATCTCCCTTGTGGAAAACAAACATCAATGTTGTTGGTAGCCTACCCAGCAGGCAGCGCTTCTTTAGCCTAGTCGTGAATGCGGCGAAAATCAGCCTAGCAGGCCTGGGGCAGCTCTGGAAAGCTCCACTTTCCTTCTCACGCAGCCGCCTGTCAACGCAAAACCAATCAAATGTCCGTCTTTATTTTCCGCTAACGCGGTGAAATCATTGCCGTCGCCCTCAATCCGCCAGCGCTCTGGGGGCTGAGTGGGTGGGTAGGCCACCACGGGTAGCAGTGGGGTTTTCACCACGACTGGCCAAGCGCCGAAGCTAACAGACGTTGGGGTGCCGCCAAGGGTAGCTGCCAGGGCTTTGACGCTTGCTTGCAGCGGCTGCACATACATGGCGTTCACCCCATCAATACACGCGGCATCGCCCAACGCATAAATATGCGGCTGGTTGGTGCGTAGCTGCCGGTCAACCTGAATGCCGCTGGGGCTAACACTCAGCCCTGCCGCTTCAGCAAGCTGCGTGCGAGGTGCCAAACCGGTCGCGAATAGGATGATATCTACCGTATGGCGCTCGCCATTGTCGAGTTGCAGCGTCAAAGCGTTGTCTGCATCTTGGGATAATGTCTCTAAGGTGCGTCCAAGCGCTAAACGAATACCAGCCTCTTGAAACGTATCGGCCAGTGCGCTACCCAGCCGCTCAGGGAGTAGGCGCGGCAAAGGGGCGCTCTCTGGTGCAATCACAGTGACTTGGTGTCCACCTGCGTGTAGGTCGTTGGCGAATTCACAGCCGACTAATCCGGCGCCAATAATCGCGACGCGAGTAGGCTGGTTGAGTGCTCCGTGTAGGCGGCGGTAGTCATCCAAGTCGTTGACGGTAAAACAGCGCTCGGCCAGCTCGCTCGGTATGCGAAACGGCGTGTGAGGGGCCGCGCCGGTGGCGAGCACTAGCTCATCGTAGCCAAGCGTTGCTCCGCTGCTGAGTTGCAGCACGTGGTTATCCACATCCAGTTGCGTGACGTGGGTGTGGGTAACGATCTGTGCGTTTAATTCATCGGCGAGCGCTTCAGCGCTGCGCTGGGCGAGCTTGTCAGGGCTCAAGCGCTTGGCGAAGCCTGTCGACAGCAGCGGTTTGCTGTAATCATCACCGCTGTCAGCGCTGACCAGCGTGATTGTGCGCGTATCCCCTTGGCGTCGCAGCGCGCGAGCGAGGCCAACGCCTGCCATGCCGGTGCCCACAATCACCAGCGCGGCGTGGTGGTGAGGTGTTCTGGAAGATGTCGTGTGTGAGTCGGGCATACCGTCACCAAACGTCGGTGGAACAAAAGCCTGTAAAGCCACCATGTTACACTAGCCCGCTCTGAATTGACCGCCTTGGAGGCTTAGGTGACCGCCCCTGTGTTATCCACACCTGCGTTTTCGCTCTTCCCTCAGTGGCTGCCCGTGGCAGCCGCTCAGCCAGCCATGAGTGCGCCTTGGTGGCAGTGGGTAGCGTCCACGGATTCCTTAACCGCGCGCCTCATAGCAGCAGGCGAGCCGGGAGCGTTTCGGGTGCGCTTGCTGCGCCAAACCATTGGCCTTCCCCAGCGCGATGAAGCCTTGGCCCTAGGCATCGCGCCACGCCGCTACGCGTGGCTGCGCGAGGTGGCGCTGTGTGTTGATGAAACGCCGTGGGTGGTAGCGCGTTCGGTGGCCCCGCTTCACCAGCTACAGGGAAAAGGGTTAGGGAAGTTGGGCGAACGCTCGTTAGGCAGTTGGCTATTTCAGCAGCCCGATTTGGTTCGTGGGCCGCTGGAAGCCACGGCGACGCCGCCACGTTTTACCCACCAGCAGCCGGGGCTATCGGCCAATAGCTTATGGGGGCGGCGCTCTGTCTTTGAACATGGTGGGCTTTCGTTACTGGTTCAGGAGTATTTTTTATCTACCATGGCGGATGCGCTGGGCCTTCCGTCGCGCTAGGCTAACGCAGCAGCTTTTTTGACGAGGTAAGCATGAGCATGGACCGTTCTCTGTTGCGCCCGACCGGGTGGGCCCGTTTGGCAGATTTCTTACAGTTAATGCGCTTGGACCGACCCATAGGCACTTGGCTGCTGATGTGGCCAACGCTGTGGGCGCTGTGGGTCGCGTCAGAGGGCGTGCCAGGCCGCGATGTACTGCTGATTTTTATTGCCGGGGTATATGTGATGCGCGCCGCAGGCTGCGTGGTGAACGACTACGCCGACCGCCACTTCGATGGCCATGTAAAGCGTACCAAGCAGCGGCCACTGGCCACCGGTCGGATCAGCGAAACCGAAGCGCAGCTGCTATTTGTGGCGCTGGTGGCCGCCGCCTTTATTTTAGTGCTGCTGACCAACTGGTTTACCGTGCTGCTCTCGCTTGGGGGTGTGCTGCTGGCATTTATTTATCCGTTTATGAAACGCTACACACACTTTCCCCAGGTGGTGCTCGGGGCGGCTTTCTCCTGGGCGATCCCAATGGCGTTTGGCGCGGTACTGGGGCATGTGCCGCTGGAAGGCTGGCTGCTATTTAGCGCTAACCTGCTGTGGACGGTGGCTTACGATACCCAATACGCCATGGTGGATCGTGACGATGATCTGAAAATCGGCATTAAATCCACCGCGGTGCTGTTTGGCAGCGCCGACCGTTTCATCATTGGCCTGCTGCAGCTTGCTACGCTGGCGTTGCTTACCTGGGTGGGGTTGCGGGTTGGGTTAGGCGGTTTTTTCTGGCTGGGCTTGGTAGGCATGGCAGCGACGTTTGCTCATCAGCAGCGGTTAATTTTTCACTGTGACCGCGACCGCTGCTTCCAGGCGTTTCTGAATAACCACTGGTCAGGGCTCTTGGTATTTGCCGGAATTGTTCTGAGCTGGTGGCCTGCAGCTGGCTAATTATGCTGGGTGTCATAGAATTGTCATTAAGTCATGGTGTCATCGTCACAGACATGTCATTGAACTGTTTTGTATAAACGAGTTTTCATAGAACACCGTGAGGCCCTGGATGACCGCCAAGACCGTACTGATTGTCGATGACGAGGCACCCATTCGCGAGATGATCGCTGTGGCGCTGGAAATGGCTGACTATCGCGTGCTTGAAGCGGACAACGCCCAGGATGCCCATGCGATGGTCGTTGACCACCAGCCCGACCTGCTGCTGCTGGACTGGATGATGCCGGGCACCAGCGGCATCGAGCTGGCCCGTCGTCTCAAGCGCGAAGAGGCCACCGCTGAGCTGCCAATTATTATGCTGACCGCCAAAGGCGAAGAGGATAATAAAATTCAGGGCCTGGAGGCGGGGGCGGATGACTACATCACCAAGCCGTTTTCCCCCCGCGAGTTGGTGGCTCGTCTTAAAGCCGTGCTGCGCCGGGCGACCCCGCGCGGTGTGGAAGACCCCATCGAAATCAATGGATTGCTGCTGGACCCTGTGAGCCATCGCGTCAGCGCCCATGGCAAAGCGCTGGAGATGGGCCCTACCGAGTACCGCTTACTGCAATTCTTTATGACTCACCAAGAGCGCGCCTATACCCGTAGCCAGCTACTTGATCAGGTGTGGGGCGGCAATGTGTATGTAGAAGAGCGCACGGTGGATGTGCATATTCGCCGGTTGCGCAAAGCGCTAGGTGAAGCGCATCAGAATCTGATTCAAACAGTGCGGGGCACTGGGTATCGTTTCTCTGCTCGGGTGTAATCGTGCGTTTGTGGAGCCGTGAACTGTGGCGAATTATCTGGCTGGCTTTCCTAGGGATGTGCCTGGGATGGCTGCTAGGTTACCCCGGTTTCGGGTTAGCTGCGGGTCTAACGCTCTGTTTGGTGTATCAACTCCGCCAGCTTAGGGCGCTGTTCAAGTGGCTAACGCTCAACCCGCACGATGAGCCTCCTGCGGCAACTGGCATGTGGGGCGAGCTATTCGATCGCCTTTACCGTTACCAAAAAAGCCAACGCATTACCCAAAGCCGGTTGCGAGCAACCCTCGCGCGTATTCAAGAATCCTCGGAAGCGATGCGTGATAGCGTCGTGATGCTGGATCGCCACGGTGATTTAGAGTGGTGGAACAGTGCCGCCACCGACATGCTAGGCCTACAAACCGCCCATGACCGCGGTCAGCACATTACTAACCTGCTGCGCGACCCGCGTTTCATCAGCTACTTTAATGCCCGTGAGTACAGCGAGCCGCTCACGCTCACCTCGCCCATTGATGAGCGTCGCATTCTGCAGTATCAAATCACGCTCTATGGTGATGACGAGCGCTTGGTTATGGCGCGGGATATTACCCGCTTGCATCGCCTAGAGCAGATGCGCCGCGACTTCGTCGCTAACGTTTCCCATGAGCTGCGCACCCCACTCACCGTTCTTTCCGGCTATCTGGAAACCTATGGCGATCTTAAAGAGATGCTGCCACCGCGCCTGAGTAAAGGCATTGGTCAGATGGAAGAGCAGACCAAGCGTATGCAGAGCTTGGTGAATGATCTACTGCTTTTGTCACGCCTGGAGATTGACCGAGGCGGCGAAGATCATCAGCCGCTTGAGGTTGGGTCGATGCTTGAGAGCATTCGCCGGGATGCGCTGGCGCTCTCGAACCAGCAGCATAGCGTTCAGGTGGCGTTGGAGTGCGAGGCGCGCCTGGTGGGCAGCGAGCAAGAACTACGCAGCGCCATCTCAAACCTAGCATTCAACGCAGTGCGCTATACGCCGGAGGGAAGTCAAATCACGCTCCGCTGGGTGGCTCTGTCCAATGGCAGTGCCTGCATTGAAGTGGACGACGACGGTGAAGGGATCGATCCGGTGCATATTCCGCGTCTCACCGAACGCTTCTACCGCGTTGATAAGGGCCGCAGTACCGCCACTGGCGGTACTGGTCTTGGCCTTGCCATTGTTAAACACGTTCTACTGCGCCATGATGCACAGCTTCAAGTGGAGTCGTTACCCGGTGAGGGGGCGTTGTTCCGCTGTGTTTTCCCACCCTCCCGTGTCGTTAACAGCTAACACGGTGTCATACCACTCTCCGTCTTGGCTTGCATAACTTATGTATAAGTGTGCCATATTGGCATGCAATCATGGTCAAACACCGCGCATGTGTCATATGTAGCCAACTAATCATCTACTTAAGCCAGTGCTAGAGGGTTAATCGGCATAGTGGTTGTTTTTATAAGTGTCTGTATATAAATAGATTTTATTTCTATTGAGAGTTTTTGGCATATAGGCTGCTACATACTTGTCAAGGAAGATTACTGCAGGAACTGGTAAGACAAGATGTCACTCTTCCTTAAATAGCGGTATTTCACAGCGATCGAGGAGGCGGAATATGATGTCCAAGGAACTACTCAAGAAAGCTGGTATTTTAGGTGTAGCGTTTGGTCTGGTAGCAAGCCCACTGACATTTGCTCAAGAGCCTGCAGATCCGGCAGACAACATTTCTCCAGATGAGCAGCCGGTCGAAGCTCAGTCTAATGACTCAGCTATGCCGTCTGATCATGACAAGACAGATTTAACCCATGACGAGGGTGATAACGCCAGCGACATGGAACCAAACTCCATGAGTGATGACTCGGATGCTACCTATGACAGCACCGAAGAACTCCCAGAAGAAAATAGTGGTATGTAACGAGTAATATTTCTTTGCAAAGCTGTAAAAAACTCTTACGCTTAAGGAGTGAGCAACTAGAGAGGCAAGGATGTCTCATCGCAAGGATTCTCAATGATTCAAGGAGTGAATCAAAAGCGATCAATACACTGGTCAGGGTAAATTCCAAGGTTGGAGCCCCGCAAAAGGATTGGAAGCCAGATGTAAGTATCGTGTAAAAGTAAGAGTTCTCAAGACCCCGCCCTGCGGGGTCTAATTTTTTATGGTGCGCCAGGCATGGCGCGCAGCGCCAATTAGGCGCTATCCGGTCCGCCGTGGTGGTTGGCCGGATGACTTGGGGGTGAAAGTCCCCTACGGACCCTGATAGCGGGAACCGTTAGCTGAACAGCAAGGGTGTTCGTCGTGAGGCGGAATCTGAAGGAAGCTGTAGGCAAACTCCTGGCCCGACGAACAGGAACCGCATATGAGGCAGCCACATCTGGGCGAGAGGGCCATGAAACTCGAAGCCCAATAGCTATCCAGAAGATGTGGAAGTAGATGCGGCGGGTAGATGGGAGGAAGGTCGCGCGTCTTACCCTGGGAGGCCTG
>NZ_FODB01000076.1 GCF_900110265.1 Vreelandella aquamarina
ACAATGTTCCAGCCTGGGCCGGACTGCGCTGCACCCATCAGAGAGGACAGGTCCAGAAAACCGGCTTCGCCGGAATCCGCTGAGTCACCGGCCGCCTGATCGGACAGGCGCTTGCGCCAGTTACAGAAACTGGCGTAGCCGATGTTCTCTTGTTTGCAGAACTTCGAAGCTGACAGACCACTGTCACGCTGCTGATTGACCAGAGCCTGCCACTGTTCGGGTGTGCGGTGCTTTCTCATAGGGGTAACCTCGTGTTGGAAAGTGTGAGGTTACTGTAGGGCGATTTTCAGCAGGGTGGCAGAACGTCGTGGAATGAACGCTTACTGTTTAGCTGCGCTCTTAGTTAGCGCTAACGACCCGACCAGCCCAGCAGTATGGGCACGTAAACTACCAGTAGCAGCACGCCAATCAGCCCTAGCAGGTAGGGGATAATAGCGCGGGTAATACGCTCTAGCGGCAGTTGGGTGACGGACGACGCCACGTACAAGTTGATCGCCACGGGCGGGGTAATCATGCCAATCGAGAGCCCCACCACAATGATCAGCCCGAAGTGGATCGGGTCGATGCCCAGCTGCAGCACCAGCGGCAGCAGCACCGGGGTGAGGATGATCAAGGCGCTGGCCGTCTCGATGAACACTCCGGTCAGCAGAATCACCGCCACCACCAGTAGCATGATCACGTAGGGGTTGGTGGAGAGCGACAGCACCGACTGGGCAATCGCACCGGGCACCTGCCAGCTGGAGAGCGTCCAGCTCAGCACCGCCGACATGGCAATCACCAGCATGATCACGGCGGTGGTCATCGCCGAGCGGATCAACAGCTTGTACACCTGGGGCAGGGTCAAGTCCCGGTACACGAACAGCGACACCAGCAGCGCGTAGTTCACCGCCACCACGGCCGCTTCCGACGGCGTGAAAACCCCCGAGAAGATACCCCCCAGAATAATCACCGGTGTCATCAGCCCCCAACTGGCCGCTTTTAACGTGCGCCAAATAGTGGCCAGCGAGAGCGGCGTACCTTTCGGGTACTTGCGTTTATACGCCTGAGTAATCGCAATGGCCATGAGCGCTATACCCATCGCCAGCCCCGGTAAAAAGCCGTTCAAGAACAGCGACGATACCGACTGCTGGGCAATGACCGCATAGATAATCATTGGCACCGACGGGGGAATCACCACGCCAATGGTACCGCTGGCGGCAATTAAGCTAGCCGCCGAGGCGGGGTCGTAGCCTTTGCGCTTAAGTTCTGGCACTAGGCTTGAACCCACCGCTGCGGTAGTAGCCGCGCCGGAGCCGGAAATAGCCGCAAAGAACATGCCCGCCATTACCGAAACCACCGACAGCCCGCCGCGCATAAAGCCCACCAGGGAATCGGCAAAGCTCACCAGCCGCTCGCTGACTTTGCCCTGGGCCATTAAATCCCCGGCTAGGATAAACATTGGAATAGCCACCAGAGCAAAGGAGTTAATGCCCTGAAACATCTGCTGGGTGACCACCATCAACGGCACGCCGGATTGGTACAGCGCGTAGAGCGAGCTGGCCCCAATCGCGAAGGCAATCGGCACGCCCAGCAGCATAAATAGGAAGAACAGCCCAAAGAGTACCAGCGTCATAGCGACTCCTCCTGGTCGGCTGCCGTGGGTTCACCGTTCACCAGTACCTCGACCATATCCACCAGGGCGTACCATGCCATGATGCCCGCCGCGAGCGGCATCACCGCATACACATACGTCATCGAGAGTCGCAGCGAGGCGGACTTCTGGAAGCTCTGCACCTGCATATAGCGGTAGCCAATCACGATCAGTGTGATCATAAACGCCACCACAATCGCCAGCGCCGCGAGCCTGGCCAGCTTACGCAGCGGAAGTGGCAGGGCATCCACCGCAAAGGTGACGGCAATATGCCGACCGCGCTGAAACGCCAGTGTGCCCGCTAAAAAGGTGATCCACACCAGCAGAAACCGCGCGACCTCTTCGGTCCAGCCCACGGCGCTGAACAGCACCCGCGAGACGATCTGTAGCGTGATTACGCCAATTAAAGCTGCCATGCCCGCAAACACCACGGGCTGGATGATGGCATCCAGCCCGCGTTCAATGCGTTGCAGCAGCGTCAAAAGAGGCTGTGCAAACGACATCACTGTTGCAGCGCCTCCTGGATACGCGGCAGGTAGTCACCAAACTGCTCGCCGTACTTCTCGTATACCGGCGCAACGGCGGCTTGGAAGGCTTCCATATCGGGGGTGTCGTTAATTTCCATACCCGCTTCGCGCAGTGCTGCCAGCTGCTCGGCTTCCATATCCGCGTTCACCTGGCGCTCATGCTCGGCGGCTTCCTGGGCGGCTTCTTCCAGTACCGTTTGGGCGGCTTCGGGGAGCTGGTTCCAGGCGGGCATACCCATCACAAAAATCGCTGGCGCGTAGGTGTGGCGAGAGAGCGTCATATAGTTCTGGGTTTCATCCAGTTTGAACGAGTGAATCACGTTCACCGGGTTTTCCTGGCCGTCGATGGTGCCCTGCTGCATGGCGGTGAGCGCTTCGGTCCACGCCATGGGAATCGCGTTGGCACCCAGCTCGCGGAAGGTATCGGTGTACACCGGGTTTTCCATCACGCGAATGCGCAGGCCATCCAGATCTTCCGGGGAATTCACCGCCCGCTCGCTGTTGGTCAGGTTACGGAAACCGCGTTCGGCGTAAGCCAAGCCTTTCAGGTTCACGTCTGCTAGCTTATCCAAAAGCTCCTGGCCGATGGGGCCATCCAACACGCTATAAGCGGCTTCCGGGGAGGGGAACAGGAACGGCAGTTCAAACACCGCCATCTCTTCGACAAAGTTGGCCACCGGCCCGTTGGTAATCACGCCCATATCCACGGTGCCGATTTGCATGCCTTCCAGCAGCGTGCGCTCATCGCCCAGCGAGGCGTTGGGGAAGATCTCAATATTCACCTTGCCTTCGGTGCGTTCTTCCACCAGCTCTTCGAACTTGGTGGCGGCAATATGGAAGCCATCCTGCTCGTTGACCACGTGGGCTAAACGCAACGTAACGGGGTCCATATCTGCAAAATCAGCGGCGTTCGAGGCGCTAACCAGCGCCAGTGAGATGCCCAGTGCCAGCGTACTACGTGCAAATGTTTCCATTTATTATGTTCCCAATATGACCAAGGGGGGGGTAAGAGGTGCAAAAGTGCCCCCAGAGCATGCACCACCGCAGGGAAAACGGTCAATCACAAGGCGGCCTAAAACCGCCCCGCCGCTAGACACAGCCCGCCCACACGGGTACGATACGCACCCAAAGCGCCCGTAGCTCAGTTGGATAGAGTGTCGGCCTCCGAAGCCGAAGGTCGCAGGTTCAATTCCTGCCGGGCGCGCCATATATATCAAGGGCTTACGTTAACGCGTAGGCCCTTATTTTTTGCCTGTGACCACCCTGTGACCAAATCGTGGCCACATTCTTAAAACTACCTTCCTCTCTCGCTTGCTTCTTGATGACCACTGGCCGCTACGAGTCACACGCTTGGTCACGCTATTTCTGGGTAATACCCACCCATTCTGCTAACTGCTGATTTGCCTTCAATCGTTGGCGTTGTAATAACGCGCTATTGAAAATTGCATCCAGAGGTGACGTTGGTGTAGCAAGCGGTAGCGCAACGGCTGCTTCATCACGAAACTGCTGGCAGATCGTTGCGTTGTCATCGAGACATTGCCACCAGTGTAAAATATCCACCTTAGCTCTCTGCATTACGTCAGCAGCAGGCAATCGATCTGACTTCGCTTGATTGGCTTTTTCCGTTGCTGGCAGTAGGTTCCATAAATCATTGTTGTTCCAGCGTGACCAAGGAAAGCAGTGATCTATGGCGTAATTTTTTTGTCGGTGCAGATCACTACGCGACCATACACAAGGCAATGGGGAAGGGTCTAGAAGACGTTGGGAAACGAGCTGGCGCACCTGCTGTGTGTCTCGACGACTTTCCTGCCACTGTAAAGCGAGGTGCAAAGTACCGGTATCGTAGGAAGCATCATATCGCTGCATTAACTGAACCCACTCATGCACAATAGCGGGCTCTACCCAGCAGGCATAGCGGCTCATCGCGTCCCACAGCGGTGTAGGGATTTGAAACGTGCCGAAAGATGCCAGCGTTTCGCTATCAAGGCGAACGGCCTGCTCTTGAATGCGTAGCCCTTGATAACTCCCGTCAAATATAGGGCGCAAACTGCCGGGCCAAGTCGTGAAGTGGGCAGGCATTTTGAGAATGGTCTGGCAGGCATCGCGAATTGCCCGCATAACCGTAGCGGCACATTGAGGATCAAAGAAAGCTGACCCGATACGCAGATCATGTGGCGAAAGTTGCCTCAAACGATAGAAGTCATCTTTAGCGAAGCCATAGCTTTTTTACCAGGCGCTTGGCGCAAATCACGGTCTATCAGTAGTGGGCGGAACAGTTTGATCCAAAAAAGTCCTACCGCTCCTAAAGGCACCGTCACCCACTCTTCTTTTCGTGACATCACAATGCCAGGTGCGGTATCGGCCAAACGAGTCAACGAGCGAAGCAAACCAAGCTTATAAGAAGACGCCTTATCGTCGTTCACGATAATGTGCCGAAGGGAAGGCAGGGCGCCTGTGCCATCATCAGGCAACCTGAATACCCGTAGATGCCAAGCAACACCCTGGCGACCAAGCTGGTCGTTGTTATGGCTTGCTTGCACGGGTAGCAGCGCTAAATCGCGAGCCCAGCTATCCAGCATGCCCATGTTGACCGAATGAAACTGACGCTCATCGCTATTTGAGCCTTCACGGTATGTAATCACTAAAAGCCCACCAGGAGCGAGTAGTGAGCTAACCACCCGTAAAGCACGTTGTTGTTCATCAGGGGATAAATGCATCCACACCGCTGACACCAGAATTAATTGAAAGCGCTGTGAAAGCTGACGAACGCGATTCAAGGCAGGTAAGGTATCGTCAATCCAACTGACATCACCTTCATGGGTATAGGTTTCTCCGAGCGTTCTCAGCTTTTCTGCGGGTTCTATCGCCATCACCTGCCAACCGCGCTCTGCAAGTGCTTTAGCATCTCGCCCGCTACCAGCGCCCACGTCTAGGGCTAAACCGGGCTGAGTAGGAAGATGGTGCAGCCATTCACCATGAACACGCTCAAAACTCAGCGACTGATATTGGTCAAACAGTTGTTGAGCGTTATCGTCGTAGAAACGCACCGTCGGTGTGGTTGCTGGAAAGTTTGTCATGCCAAGCCTTGGTAATTAGCCCATGCCCTGACCTTATCAGCTTTGTGCATGTTCGGCGTTGTGTGCAGACTCGATCAAGGGAAAGAATAACGCTGCTTGCAACGTGTCTCCGGGTGCTTCACCTGCCTACCAGAGTATTTATTGCCTCGTGCTTCCACCGTTATCGCGGAAGTAATCGTCTTTAGCGACCAGCCCAATATCGCCTGTCTGTAATCCAGCATCACCCTCTTCACTGGATAAGTTTTGCACACGACGTTCCTGCTTGAAGTAAGCCAAAGTGCGGAAGAAGCAGTCTTCACAAAGATGGGCTTCGTAGCGTTCGCCATCATGTTGAGATCCATAGCCCCAATGCGCTTGAAGTGTCGCAAATTCAAGACCGCCGTTTACTGTTTGTGTAGAGGTCAGGCAGACATCACAGCGCACGTCAGTCACTGCATCGACTTCTACTTTTTCAGTCACTTTCATCTTGTTCTCCCTTATCCGCCATTAGCTTCCGCTTGCCTGAAGCAAAGTACCAACTGGTGCAGCATAGGGCGGGTCAAGCGCTTGGCGAATAGCTCGCCAGTGAAGAAGTGCTGTGCCAAAAGCTGAGCGGCTCTGCCAATCTAGTTTGTGAAAAGCTCGGTGATGATCGTTCCTTGAGCTGTCGTTTATCCAGTTGCATCTGGTTTATCTGACATAGGCACATATTCAATAACATCCTCAACCTGGCAGCCAAAATACTCACATAGCCGGTCAACGTTTTCTGTTCCGGTGTTGTAGCCACGATGATTGATCATTTTAGACAGCGTCATGCGATGGATACCGGTTGCCTCAGCAACCTCACTAATTGTAATTCTGCGATTTTCAGAAAACTCTTTTTTCGCAAGCATTTCTTTGATTTTGAAGCGCAGCATAACCATTACCATGTTTGTATTTTTCATATGATACTTCAGTGCATCAAAAAATGCTTGCATCTTTCTTTTAATGATTTATATTTATTTCATATGATGCTTTTGTGCTTCATATGAGACATGGAGAAAGATATGAAAAATGTTTATTTAACTACAGCAGAGCTCGCTGAGCGCATCAAATATGATGCCCGCACCATCCGTGAACGTTTAAAAGATGACGTGCTGCTGGAAGGCATTCATTACATCCGCCCGTTTGGCGGCCGCAAGATTCTTTACCTGTGGGAACCCATTGAGCGCGACATGCAGTTGCACTCGAAGGAAGAAAGTCTGGGTGTGCCGATGGCTGGGGGAGGTGTGTGCCATGGGTAAAGTTGCTGCGCGTAAAGAAACAGGCAAGTTGTACTTTGACTTTCGCTACTTGAGCAAACGCTGCCGTGAACAAACAACGCTAGATAACACAGCAGCCAACCGCAAAAAGTTAGAGCGGATTCTGGAGAAGATTGAGGCGGAGATTACGCTGGGTTCGTTTGATTATGGTCGCTACTTTCCAGATAGCCCGCGTGCCAAGACGTTAAGCAAGCGTGCGCTAACGGCGGTTGGCGGCTATCACGCGACGCCGCTGCTGTGCCAGTTCGCTGAAACGTGGTTTGCAGAGAAAGAGATCGAATGGCGTGAATCGCAGATCGTCACGGTGCAGGGCTGTTTAAACCGACATATCTTGCCCGCGTTAGGGCATAAAGAAGTCGGCAGCATCACTCGTGCAGAAATTCTTGAGTTCCGGGCGTCACTCGCCAAAGTTAATTCCCGGAGCGGCAAGAAACTCTCTGCCAGCCGTATCAACCACATCATGACGCCATTGCGCATGATGTTGAATGAAGCCGCCGACCGCTATGAGTTTAGCTCACCCTATCGCGGGATTAAATCGCTCAATGTGCCGCGCACGGATGTAGAGCCGTTTACGCTTGAGGAGGTGCAGCAGATCATTCAGCGCGTGCGTGAAGACTTTCGTCAGTATTACACCGTGCGTTTCTTCACAGGCATGCGCACTGGTGAGATTGACGGCTTAATCTGGGAAAACGTGGATTTTGGCCGTCGCCAGATTTTAGTTCACCAAGCGCTGGTGCGTGGCCAGATAGTACCCACAAAAACTGACGGTTCCTTCCGCTCTATCGACATGTCACAACCCGTCTTTGATGCGCTGAAGGCGCAGTCTGAGGTGACGGGTAAAACGGGGCTGGTTTTTACCACGCGTAAGGGCACTGCCTTATCCCACGTCAATGTGACGAAACGAGTGTGGTATCCCTTGTTGGAGGAGCTAGGGCTGCGTAAGCGCCGCCCTTATCAAACCCGACATACCGCTGCCACGCTATGGCTGGCGGCAGGTGAGAGCCCCGAGTGGATTGCCCGCCAGATGGGCCACACCACAACCGAAATGTTGTTCCGTGTTTACTCACGCTTCGTGCCCAACCTAACGCGCCAAGATGGCTCTGCGTTTGAGCGCATGCTGAACCAGAAACGTGCCTAGGAGAAATCGATGAAACCGTTCAATACGCCAGTAAAGCGCCGTGATGACATCGAAAAAACGTTGCACGTGATGGCAGCACTGCAATCGCAACAGCGCCTTGAGCGCCGCTTGGCAGAGTCGCTCGCTGCCGCCACTAGCTTAGCACCGGGCTGTGCTTTGGTGATGTGGCTGGGGGACGGGCAAGAGCGCACTAACCTAGATGCGTTAACAACCTGGGTAGGCCGCACGCTTAAACAGCTGGGGCTGGATGCCAATCGCCAAGCGATTCCACGTTTGCTTGCAGAGCTAGAGCGCACCTTATGGGCATGGGAGGATCAAGCATGGCAGTAACATCGCAAACGACCACTCAAAAGGCAGACCGTCAGTTTGAAGGGGAGTTGTATGTCGCCGGCGTCGAAGGGCCGGAACGGTTGATGCAGCATGAAGTCTGGTCGCTGTACTTAATCGGCACTAAAGGAAATTTACGCGCCTTTCTAACCGACCGTCATGTAATCGAAGAAGGGGCGCCTAGAATGGGCCAGCGGCTTCAAGTAACAGTGCGTTGGGCTAACTTCGCCAGCCAAAAGCTGTGCTTCATCACCCGTTATGAGGCGGTAGGCGGCTAGCAGACGCTGACTGCCAACTTCCTATGCATTCACTCACTTACCCCCACCCTCTTTTAGCGAAGTCGGTGGGGGTAGTTGTATTTCACGTTTTATCAGATTTGCGCGGAGACCCCCTTACTTCAGTCGGGGAAGGACGTCAACAGGCGCTGCTTCACTCGAATGCCGTCGAGTTTGAGCATGCTGCTTTGTAAGATGTAGGAGCGTGGATATTAAAAACCCCACCTTAGTGGAGCTTCAAATCCAGCGATTAGGCCGTTTGGCTCATCAGGCTGTCGTACGGAATTTTAAGCCCGTCATGAAGCCTCTTTATCATACGCAAGCTCAGCTTCCGTTTGCCGCTTAAGACTTCAGACACTCGGCCACTAGGCCCGATATATGCCTCAAGGTCACGTTTGGTCAGACCTTGTTGCTCCATGCGAAATTTAATGGCTTCAATGGGATCAGGGGGCGCGATTGGGTAGTGCTTCTCTTCATAAGCTTCAATGAGAGTGACGAGAACCTCCATTTCATCAGCCTCTGGCGTGCCCTCTTCCGCTTGGAAGATCGCCTCAAGACGCTGGAATGCCGCACGGAGGTCATCGTCAGACCGAATTGGCTTAATGTTCATTGACCGTCTCCACATCAATTTCATCGTATTGTGCATGGGTACCGATGAACTTTACCCAGGCTATGCCGCATCGATACTGCATTTCCACGACTAATCGGTACTTGTTCCCGGCGATATTAAAAACAACGCGGTTGTTGCCACAGATGCTAGCGTTTCCAAACTGAGCCTTAACCTCATGCGGAGTGCGCCATGTTGCGACTATCGCTTCATCGTACCAGCTCTCTAGCGGGCCTTGCGCATCCTGATAGATGGACGTCTCCCAAAACTTGCGAAGCGTACTTTTGGCTATTACCCGCATAAGTTCTCCCATTTCGGGATACTGTAGGCTCTCCCATTTTGGGAGTCAACTGTTTTACCGGCTATTCCAACCAGCTAAGTGGGAATTTGTACGAAAAGTGGGTTCGTAGGCAGCGTTGTATGCACGCTAGGCATACCATGGCATGGAAGCTACGAGCCAACTTTTCCTATTGTGTCGCAATACGCCGCAGTGTGCTGATTGTGGCAGCATATAAACTGCAGGCGTTTATCGACGTTTTGTAAATATCGCTGTCTGCTACTGCTTTGTTCAAGTGTCATCCCCTGCCGCATCGTCTCCACACAACCCTAGTACCAGCATCGCCATAAACGCTGCAAAGCGTACCGCCTCCCATAAAGGCTGTTCAGCCTTTTTGTAGCTATCCCGAGTAATTTTGAGGTGGGCGTTTCCGTACCAATAGCGCGTGTGGCCCGAAGGGGAGGGCGTTGGTATCAGCTCAATACGTGGGTGAGGAATATTCGTCGCGTTTGACCAGTGCTGCTTAACACGCTTTGCCTCCGCATTAACAGTGACTTCAACAACTAGATACGTATGTTGAAAGCAGCGCAGCGGGCGCAATAGCTCACGTACGCGATTGATAGCGTCTGCATCGGGGAGCACGATATGTCCCGTACTGCGCTGTATATGGTTTCGCAAGGTGGTTAGGCTCTCTTCAGCCTTGCTGGGCTCTTTTTGGTGCCAATCCAGCAAGCGATGAAAAAACTGCCCTGTTTCTTTCAACACGTTTGGTTTAACAGGCGGTGCCATGCAGCGATAAAGCTCTGGCATATAGACATGCGTTGACGTGACGCGCCGCTGCCGGTCATATCGGTTGGCTTCACGGCTAAATTGCTGATTGGTGCGTCGCGTTTTGCGTTGCATTAGCCGTTCGCCATTGGCTACCCATTGGCGTAGTGGTTCTTCCTCAAGGGCAAACCTTTTCGCGGTCTGCTGGATTGCTTTATCTAAGGGTTCCCCGCGCGCCTCTTGTTGTTCGATAAGGCGAAGAGACTGATAAATCGTCGTTGCCTCGGGCCAGTTAAACGAGCTTTCTAGGGAGTTGTCGAGAGGATTAACAGCGGGTGGTTGGTATGTTCTCCACGCATTTTTTAACAAGTCGTCGGCAATAAACGGCTGCCACTCCGTTTGCAAATGGCTTAAGAGTTCGCTTGCTTGTGTCTTACCGATTAAATCGCGACGGTTTCGCCAGCTGGTGAGTGCCGTCTTTGTTTGAAAGCTCAGCAATGCCAGTTGATGTTCGAGACGAAGCATAGGGTTATAGTGTCGAAAGGTGGTGTGGCCAAGCACCCAATCTAGCAAATGGGAGTACGTGCTGAGGGTTTCCTCGGGGCTCGCATGCCCTGCCCACAGTGCAAGCTGCCAAAGCCGTTTGCGGGAAGGGCGATCTTGAGGCGCTAAACCGGCCAGCACAGAAATATCAGCGTTTATGTTCGGTAATGCGATGTCTCCATGGTCATCTCGCAGCCAGGCCGTGGGTAGCAGTTCGCAAGGTGAGCGCTCCAGCAACCGCAGTAGCGTAAAGGTCACGAAGCTGTGCCTAAGGTGGTGGTAACGAAGGCTAGGATCACCACTGACCGTTCTTAAAGCGGTTTGCACTGGCTGAAACAGCACTTTGTCATCGAGCAATAAATAGCCACTGCCGCTGCTGCAAAACAGCAGTTGCTTGTTAATTTGTTGAGTAGCAGTTTCGCCCTGGCGACGCTTTACCCACGCAATCAGTTGCGCCTGCTCGTCTGGCATTAATAACCACAGCGGCAACCGTCGCGTGGCCGCATAGCTTTTTCCTCGTCGATAGGTGTTGGCGCGGATAATAAGCTCACTGGGAAAGGTGTCACTACCCTCAATATAAACAACATCTCGAACAAGTAGCCCGGCACATTCGCTACGCCGTAGCCCCAGGCGGTATCCCAAGATGAGCGCGAGCTTTTGTATAGTGCGAAAGCGCTCAGGCTGTGTTGAGTCGTCGATTAAATCGATCGCACGACGAAATTCAGCAGGCGTCACTATATTAACGTCCACACGCTTTTTGGCGCCTGGCACGCCTTCCAGGTCAATCGATGGCGCTGCAATGGTATCCATTAAAAAATGGTGAAAATCACACAGGCGATTCTGCACCGTCGCTCGCTCAACATCGGGTTTGACACTATTTAAGACGTTCTCATATAGCGCTTCCCATTGATCAGCACTGGCCGTTTGTAGCTCATCTAACGCTGAGCTTTGAGCCACTAGCGAGCGACCAATCGCGGATAGGTATCTTTTTACCGAACTAACGGCGAGCTTAGATTTTACACGGCCTCCTTTCTGCAACAGCTTCAGACACCATCTTGCCAGCAGCGTCACCATCGCACCGTTACGGCTGGATATGCTCAAAAATGTTTCGACGTTACTGATTGCCTCATGCCGGGTGGCTCGGCCACCCAATGAGCTAGATAACCCCCGCTGCAGCTGACGAAACTGTTTTAGTTGATCCGAAGGCGGCGCTTGAGACGGCGCGGGTGTCTGAAACTCCAGATACACATCGTTGCCGCTGGAGTCCGCCAACGTATCAGTTAATACGTGGCGTTGAGTCAGTCGCTGCCAAGATGAAGGGCGTAACGATTGTGCAACATTCGCTCTGCTGGCGTAGTGATTCAGCAGGGGAGGCTTATCAAACGAAGAGGCGGTATAAGCCATTGAAAGCAGCTCGGAGATGCTTTTTAGCGACGCACCGTCGTCAATATGTTTGAGATAAAACATCAGGCATTGTGCGACCGGAAGGCGACTTTTAGCAGCGGTACGAGGCCACGCGCTGTCTGTCTCTTGGTAAGCACGTAGTAGCATCAATTGACTGGTTGGGCTGAGAAACAGACGGCGATAGCAAACGCGTTGCTCTTTTTCAAACGGCGTCTCTGAAGACTGATCGGCAGATGCCTTGTCATCGGCTGCTTGATCGTCATCGTTCTCAATAGGCAGCGGCGCTCCTTCTTCCAACGTGATAAACACCGCACCGTTAGTCAGGGTGACACCCTTCTCAAAGGCGTCGGGCACTTGCTCAAGATGGCGTTTATGCAGCACCGCCCCTTCGCGAATAAGCTGAAACAACCATCGTCCTATCAGCCATTTACGCAGATCATGGCCAATGAGTCCTGGGGCGCTTGGGAACGCGTCGTGAGCCTCAACAAGTTCATCCCAACTATGTAGCTCAGCAAATGATTCGGTAGTGACGGCGGGTGGCTCGCGGTCTACCGTAACCAGTGGGCTTGGGATGGCCACTGTCCAATTCAGCTGCTGGCTACCTCGCTCCAGCCCTTTCACCAAAAAATTGTGTGTTATTTTCAGCGTACTGGGCGGCGCTTGCTGGTGTAGAGCATCAAACGCTGCAGCAATAACCGCATCAGGCATCACGATATCCCGCTGGCCAGACATAATGCCGGTAACCTGCTGTTCTAATGATGCAAGAATGGCTTTCCAGCGCTGGTAGCGCTCACAAGCTCGCTGATAGCGACGCGCCTCTTGTCCATCGGAGGTGCTTTTTTTAGGGGGTGATAGTTTCCAACCTGACCAGATGGCGTGATCGCTATCGCTCATAACGCCTTACCCTTTAACCCGCCTTATTCATGAGGGCGCTGGCTGAGTGGATTGTCAGCCCTCGCTGCCAACACCAGCCCACCGGCACCGCGTTGGCAGCATGAGACCCCGCTGTTATATGCAAAAAAGCGCAAATTTTAGTTCTTCTTATAGCCTACAGGAATGAATTGCCCTCATCCGTGCAGCCGTCACCGTCAGCCGAAGTGGGGCTGCTTGGCGCAGGGATCGGTGGTGGTATCGCCGACGAGTCAGCCTAGCGCGGTCAGTTTCGGTAGCCCCTTCAGCAAGGCAGGCCACCATTTGTCAGCCGCATCGCCGAGGTGAACGGTGATGCGCCGGGCGTGCAGCTTCAGCGTGGCTGCG
>NZ_FODB01000081.1 GCF_900110265.1 Vreelandella aquamarina
TGGCAGGCGAACAGGCCTCCCAGGGTAAGACGCGCGACCTTCCTCCCATCTACCCGCCGCATCTACTTCCACATCTTCTGGATAGCTATTGGGCTTCGAGTTTCATGGCCCTCTCGCCCAGATGTGGCTGCCTCATATGCGGTTCCTGTTCGTCGGGCCAGGAGTTTGCCTACAGCTTCCTTCAGATTCCGCCTCACGACGAACACCCTTGCTGTTCAGCTAACGGTTCCCGCTATCAGGGTCCGTAGGGGACTTTCACCCCCAAGTCATCCGGCCAACCACCACGGCGGACCGGATAGCGCCTAATTGGCGCTGCGCGCCATGCCTGGCGCACCAAAAAAAATGGCCTGTCATGAAGACAGGCCATTAGATAGGACGTTTTAAGCGCAATATTGGCGATTTAAGAGCGCATGGTTAGCACGACATTAGTGCTTCAGTACCCGTGCCAGGAACGACTGAGTGCGTTCGTGTTGAGGGGAATCGAAGAGCTGCTCAGGGGTGCCTTGTTCGGCAATTTCGCCTTTATGGATAAAGATGATGCGGTCGGCTACCTCACGTGCAAAGCCCATCTCGTGAGTAACAATCACCATGGTCATACCCTCTTTGGCAAGCTCCCGCATGGCGTCTAGCACTTCGCCAATCATCTCGGGGTCAAGGGCTGAGGTTGGCTCATCAAACAGCATGAGGCGCGGCTCCATGGCCAACGCACGCGCCAGCGCCACACGCTGCTGCTGGCCACCGGAGAGCTGGCTGGGGTACTTATTTGCCTGGTCGGCAATACCTACGCGATCAAGTAGCCGCTTGGCAGTCTCTTCGGCATCCTGACGGCTCCAACCACGCACCTTCATCGGCGCGAGGGTGACATTATCGAGCACGCTCAAGTGGGGAAACAGATTGAACTGCTGAAATACCATGCCCACTTCGGTGCGGATGGTTTGCAGCGCCTGACTGCTTTTACCGTTGGGTAGCAGCGTATTGCCGTCCACATCCAGGCTGCCTGACTGAAACTCTTCTAAGCCGTTGATACAGCGAATGAGTGTGGATTTACCCGAGCCGCTGGCCCCGATGACCACGACGACTTCACCAGGCACAATTTCCAGGTCGATATCTTTGAGTACGTGCAGGCTGCCAAAGTGCTTGTGGAGCTTTTGCATACGCACAATGGGCGTTTGAGTAGAAGTCATTGTGCGCTCCTTATTGTCCGGCGAGGCCGCGGCGCTCGATTTGGCGCAGCACCAGTGAGAGGGTCCAGGTAATGGCGAGATACATCAGTGCCACCATGAAGTAGACCTCCAGCGCGGTGAAGGTGGTGGCGATATAGATCTGCCCTTGGCGTACCAGCTCACTGACCCCGATAACCGAAAAAAGCGAGGTATCTTTGATACTGATAATGCCCTGGTTACCCAGTGGTGGAATCATACGGCGCAGTGCCTGCGGCCAGATCACATAGCGAAACGCCTGCACCCGAGAGAGGCCAAGCGATAGCGATGCTTCCCGCTGGCCGCGCTCGATGGACTGAACGCCGCCGCGCACAATTTCAGAGATATAGGCACCGGAGTTGACGGCAATGGCCGCTATACCCGCTACCAGGGCGTTGATGGGCCCACCCAACAGTTGCGGCAAGCCGTAAAAGATAAACAGCACTTGGACCAAAATAGGGGTGCCGCGGAATACTTCAACATACACAACCGCAGGCCAGCGCAGCCAGCGTACCGGGCTAATACGCAGTAACCCAAAGAAAATACCGATGAAAAAACCAATCGCCAGGCCGCCAAATGAAATCAGTAGCGTCCAGGGAATACCGGGTAACAAGTAGGGGATCGACCCGAACGCAGCCGACCAATCAAACTGAAAGTTAACGTCCACGCGTTATCTCCAGGCAAGGGGAACAACGACACAGGGCCGGGGGAATGGCCGCCCGGCCCTGTGGTGAGAGTCGCTTTAAGCGTTGGTTATGGCATATAGCGCTAATTACTCAGCGCTGGGTGCTTCACCGAACCACTTTGTGTAGATCTCATCGTAGGTGCCGTCTTCACGCATAGCGGCCAGCGCTTCGTTGGTCGGCTCTACCCACTCGCTGCCTTTGTGAAATACGATGCCGTACTGCTGACCTTCGTACAGCGGGCCGACGACTTTAGTGCGACCTTCGCCACGGGTTTGTGAGAAGTAAGCCACGTTGGGCGCATCGTAAAGTACGGCGTCGACGTTACGGCCCAGCAGCGCCATATACATATCAGCGGTGCCTGGGTAGGGCGTGATATCGGCGTCTTCGCCAAGCTCTTGTTGTAAGAAGTCGTAGCTGGTGGAGCCGATTTTGGTGGCCACTGACAGTCCTTCGAGATCCTCGATGGAGGAGACCTCTTCGTTATCAGCACGTACGATGATTTGCAGACCGGAGTCGTAGTAGGGATCAGAGAAGTCAACGACCTGAGCACGCTCTTCGGTGATGGTCGTGCCAGCAATGGCAATTTCCTGACTGCCGGTTTGCACCGCAGGAATGATGCCCGAGAACTCCATGGTGGTGAGGTTGACTTCGAAGCCAGCGCGCTCGGCCACTTCGTTGATGATGTCCATGTCGAAGCCGATCATTTCACCGGTATCGGGGTCGAGCATTTCGAAAGGCACAAAGCTTGGGTCAGTGGCCACGTTGACGGTAGGTGTTTGCGCAAACGCGGTGGTACTGCCCAAACCCAGTGTGATGGCGGTCGCAATAGTAGAGGTAGTGAATAGGTGTTTCATTAGTTTCCCCATGTTTTATGTGGTTAGCCGCGCAATTTATAGAATTTTTTTTCTTATAAATTGGCTAGGCAACTGTTATTGACCTTTCAACCTTGGCGAGAAACCGCCAAGGCGTCAAGTCATGGGGAAGGGGTTGCCACCAACGTTGGTCACACCATAAACGAGGCGCCACATCCGCACGTGGTAGTGGCATTGGGGTTTTGGATACGAAAACGAGCCCCTGCTAGGCCCTCCTCGTAATCCACTGTGGAGCCTACCAAATACTGATAAGAGAGCGGGTCGACCACTAGCGTTGCATCGCCAAATTCGATGAGTGTGTCGTCTTCAGCAACGTTTTCAGCAAAGTCGAAACCGTATTGAAAGCCAGAACAGCCGCCGCCGGTAACATACACGCGCAGTTTCAGCGCCGGGTTACTCTCTTCAGCCATTAACGCTTTGATGCGTTTGCGTGCACTGTCTGACAGTAACAGAGGAGTTGGAACAAAAGCTTCTGCACCGCTCATGGGTACCTCCCGCGAGCTTTAAGAACGAATAATCCGTATTAGGGGGTGATTATGGGTAATTCCCAGCAAATTGGTCAACTATTGCTGGGAATTCCTCAAACGTTAGGGCATCAGCGCGGGGGCGTTAAGCCCCATGTGCTCATCAAAGCCAAACATCAAGTTAAGGTTTTGAATGGCTTGCCCAGAAGCGCCCTTCACCAGGTTATCAATGACTGAAAGCACCACAACCGTATTGCCGTTACCCGGGCGGTGGACCGCGATGCGGCAGGTATTGTTGCCTTTGACACTGCGGGTTTCCGGGTGGCTGCCGGCGGGCATGACATCGACAAACGGCTCGTTGGCGTAGCGCTGCTCAAAGAGCGCCTGTAGATCTTCTGGCTCGGCGGTCAGCGTGCTGTAAAGCGTGGCGTGAATGCCGCGAATCATAGGCGTTAGATGGGGAACAAAGGTCAACCCCACTGGGTTGGGCTGCATATCGCCCAAGCCTTGACGAATTTCCGGCAGATGGCGGTGGCCACCCGCGCCGTAGGCCTTCATGGATTCACTGGCCTCGGCCAGCAGCGAAGCAACTTTGGCACCGCGGCCAGCACCGGTCACACCAGATTTGCAGTCGGCAATCAGCTGGTTCGGATCAATTAAGCCAGCTTCTAACAGCGGCAGATAGCCTAGCTGAACGGCGGTGGGATAGCAGCCAGGGACAGCAATCAAACGAGCCGTTTTGATCTTTTCGCGGTGCATTTCGGGCAGGCCGTAAACGGCTTCTTCAAGCAGCTCCGGCGCGCCGTGGGGCTGGTCGTACCAACGGCTCCACTCGTCGGCATCGCGCAGGCGGAAGTCCGCAGAGAGGTCGATGACGCGGGTGCCGTTGGCCAGCAGCTCGCCCGCTAAGGCATGGGCAACGCCGTGGGGAGTCGCAAAAAACACCGCATCCATTGCGCCTAGCGCCTTGGCGTCGGGTTCGCTGAATGCCAGCGTGTCGTAGTGACCGCGTAAATTGGGGTACATGTCGCACACTTTTACGCCCGTCTCCGAGCGAGAGGTGATGGCCTTGACGTTTACCTGAGGGTGCTGAGCCAGCAGTCTGAGAAGTTCGACGCCGGTATAACCGGTGCCACCCACGATGCCAACGTTAATCACAAACCACTCCTTGTGCGCTTCGCGCAATCGACGCTTGAATAATTAACAGCCTAATCAGTGTGGCCAGGCTGTTGAAGTGTATCCAGCTATGATACACAAGAGAGCCAGCGCTTAAGAGCGCTGCGCAACGCGAGACAATGAAACGAACAATAAACGCAAGGACGGACGTTGTGGCACGTTTTTCTCGGTCAGATTTCACTCTAGAGAGCTTTCGCCGCCAGTTGGCGAACGTGGATGCCTTACCGCAGCTGTGTGTGCTGGGGTTGGTGTCTGGGGTGATTACTGGGACGGTGATGGTGGCATTTCGCCTGCTGCTGGAAGCGGGGGCGGCGCTCTACATGCCGGACGGTGATCCGGAAGCCTTCGAAGGGTTGATGCCTTGGCTAAGAGCACTTCTGCCGATCGTCGCCGTCACATTGATTGGCCTGTTGCTATATCGGCAGCGCTCCGCTGCGCGCAAGCTCGGCGTCAGCCATGTGATTGAGCGTCTCACCTATCACCAGGGGCGTTTCCCACTGCGTAACTGGCTGAACCAGTGGTGGGTGGGGGTCGTCTCCGTGTTGGGTGGCTTATCCGCCGGGCGCGAAGGCCCTGCGATTCATTTAGGCGCGGCGGCTTCCAGCGGGTTAGGGCTAAAGCTGCGGCTGCCCAATAATAGCTTGCGGGTGTTGGTCGCTTGTGGCACGGCAGCCGGTATTTCGGCCTCGTTCAACACGCCCATTGCTGGGGTGATCTTCGCCATGGAAGTGGTGATGATGGAGTACACCCTGATGAGCTTTATGCCGGTTATTTTAGCCTCCACCATGGGCGCGCTGGTGGCTCAGGTGATGTATGGCAACGAGCCCGCCTTTCGAATTCCTGAGGTGGCGCTAGGCTCGCTGATGAACCTGCCCTGGATCGTGGTGATTGGCTTGGTGATTGGTTTAATGGCTGGGCTTTTCATTCATATTTCACGAAGTCAGCGCCTACAAACCCTGCCGCTGTGGTTGAGATTGGGCGTCGTGGGTGTCGGCACCGGGGTATTGGCGTGGTGGTTTCCTGAAATCCAAGGCATTGGTTACGACAGCGTGGCGGCAGCGCTGAATAATCAGTTGGCGATCAATGTGCTATTGGCGCTGATGGTTGCCAAGCTGTTGATTACTGCGATTACCGTTGCAGGCGGCGTGCCGATCGGCATTATTGGCCCGGTACTGGTCGCTGGGGCGGCCACTGGTGCACTAGGCGGTATGTTAGGGGGCTGGCTATGGCCTGAGAAAGCTGCTGACCCAGGGATTTATGCCATGCTCGGTATGGCAGCCATGATGGGGGCTGTTCTTCAGGCGCCTCTTGCAGCGCTGATGGCGCTATTAGAGCTGACGCATACACCCAATATCATGCTGCCAGGGATGCTGGTCGTGGTGGTGGCCTGCTTGACGTCGCGGCAGCTGACGGGCTGTGAAGGTTTCTTCATTAGCTCAGTACGCTATGGGTTACACCCGCTGCAGCAGCCGTTGATGCAGGCGCTCTCCCGGGTATCGGTACCGGCGGTGATGGAGCGCCAATTAGTGCGTACTGAACGGATGATCACGCCAGACCAAGCTCGCCGCTTGCTGGAAACCAACCCCATGTGGCTAGTGATCGAGCGCTCTAGTGAAGAGAAGCCCGTGCTGGCGCTGAAGGCGGCGGAGCTTGCCCGCTGGCTGCTGGAGCACGATGAGGCGCTCGATGGAGAAGCGCCGCCGGAGGATGAGTTAATTGATCTTTTGGAGATTCCCGGCCAGCGTCTGGAAATGGCCCCGATTGGTTTGCAGGCCACGCTATCGGAAGCGTTTTTAAAGCTTCAAGACAGCGCGCTTGGGGCGCTTTATGTGGTGCATGGCTATCGACCAAAGCAGCAGCGAATTTCAGGTATCATTACCCGGGGCGCGATCGAGCGTTATTACCACTACACTGACGCTCGGCAAACAGATGCCCGCGAGACCGATTCCTAGCCATATGCCACCGCCTAAGGAGAGACCATGTACGAATGGGTAAAGGCTATTCACTTGATGGCCGTTGTTACTTGGTTTGCCGCACTGTTCTACCTGCCAAGACTTTATGTGTACCACGCCATGGCACGCGATAAAGGCGATGAGCAAGCGATCACTTACTTCAAAACCATGGAGCGTAAGCTCTATCGCGGCATTATGACGCCATCCATGATCCTGGTGCTGATTTTTGGTGGTTGGATGCTCTATTTGGTGCCTGCGTGGTTTAGCCAGGGCTGGATGCACGTTAAGCTCACGCTGGTTGCGCTGTTGATTGCCTACCACCACGTTTGCCTGATCTACCTGAAGCAGTTTGACCAGTCGCGCTGCACCAAGAGCCACGTATTTTTCCGCTGGTTCAATGAAGCGCCCGTGATTGCGCTGGTCGCGATAATTCTACTGGCGGTAGTGAAGCCCTTTTGATGCGCCAACCCCTTCCCCCCGTCGTTTTAGTGTTAGCGGGCCATGACCCCACGGGCGGTGCTGGACTGGTCGCTGATAGCGAAGCCATTGCTGCCTGCGGCGGTTGGGCGGTGACGATCCCCACGGCGATGACCGTGCAGAACTGCCATAACGTGTCGCGGGTGATGCCCGCCGACCCTGGCGCCATGCGGCAAATGGCCGAAGCCGTCGGTGATATGCAGATTGCCGCGATCAAGCTCGGCCTGCTGGCGGATGAAGCTACGCTACGCGCTGCGGAGCAAATTATTCGCCGTTTTCCTGGGGTACCCGTGGTTGCTGACCCGGTTCTCAAAGCAGGGGGAGGCACTATGTTATCCACAGCTGCTTTGCAGGCGCTTTACCGTGATCGGCTGTTACCGCTTGTGGATATCTTAACCCCGAACCGCTTTGAGCTAGCGGCGCTGACGCCTGAGATCCATGAGCCTTATGACGATACCGCCCGTGCGGTGTCACTACTGTCTCAGGGTTGCCAAGCGGTGCTGGTGACGGCAACGGATGACCCATTACCAGGTACGGCACAGCAAGTGGTGCATACACTGCATTCGCCCGACACCACTCGCCAGTGGCAATGGCCGCGGCTGCCGGAAGTATTTCATGGTTCCGGCTGTACGCTCGCGTCAGCCTTAGCAGCGCGTCTAGCGGTAGGTGAGCGCTTACCAACGGCGTGTGAACAGGCGCAGCACTTTACCTGGGAGAGCTTGTCTCACGGCTACCAGCCCCCGAGCGGGCAGTGCTTGCCGAATCGCTTGCCACGCCCCGTGCGCTTTTGATCTCATTGGTAGTAAGTCATTTATATAGAGGATGCCATGACCACATCTGCTGAACTGTTTGACCTCGCGAGTCGCCATATTCCTGGGGGCGTGAACTCTCCTGTGCGTGCCTTCAAAGGGTTGCACCGCCCGCCGGTCTTCATGGAGCGTGCGCAGGGTGCCTACCTATTTGATGTGGAGGGCAACCGCTACGTCGATTACATCGGCTCCTGGGGACCGATGATTACCGGTCATGCTGATCAAGACGTACTGGCCGCGGTGCGGGCACGGTTGGATAACGGGCTCTCGTTCGGTACCCCCACCGCCGTGGAAACCACCATGGCCGACCTAATTTGCGACATGATTCCCTCCATGGAAATGGTGCGCATGACCAGCTCGGGCACCGAGGCCACCATGTCAGCGATTCGGCTGGCGCGGGGCACCACGGGGCGGGACAAGATCGTCAAGTTCGAGGGTAACTACCACGGCCACTCGGACTCCCTGCTGGTAAAAGCGGGCTCCGGTGCCTTGACCCACGGCGAGCCCAGCTCTCCGGGCGTGCCGGCCTCGCTGGCCGAGCACACCATCACGCTCTCCTACAACGACCCGGAGGGGGTGGAAGCGTGCTTTGCCGAGATCGGTGAGCAGATTGCCTGCATCATCGTCGAGCCGGTGGCGGGCAATATGAACTGCATTCCGCCTCAGCCAGGTTTCTTGGAAACCCTGCGCCACGTTTGTAACGAGTACGGCAGCATCCTGATTTTTGATGAGGTGATGACCGGTTTCCGCGTCGCGTTGGGCGGTGCCCAGGCTTACTACGGTGTCACGCCGGATCTGACCTGCTTGGGTAAGATCGTTGGTGGCGGTATGCCAGTCGGCGCGTTTGGCGGTAAGCGCGACATCATGCAGAACATCTCTCCGCTGGGGCCGGTGTACCAGGCAGGCACGCTGTCGGGGAATCCGCTGGCCATGGCTGCCGGGGTGGCACTACTCACCAAGCTGCAGGTACCGGGCTTCCACGACGCCTTGAGCCAGCGCGTACAAACGCTGTGTAACGGCCTGCAAGAGCGTGCCAATGCGGCGCGAGTGCCGATGATGACGCAATCAGCGGGCGGCATGTTTGGTCTTTTCTTTACCTCTCAATCGCGGGTCGATAACTTTGCCCAGGCGACTGCCTGTAACCCGGATGCCTTCCGCCGCTTCTTTGGTGCGATGCTTGATCATGGCGTTTATCTCGCGCCTTCTGCCTATGAAGCGGGCTTTATGTCCAGTGCCCATACGCCTGAGGATATCCAGCTCACTCTGGATGCCGCAGAGAAAGCCTTTGCTGTTATGTAACACTGGGTAACTGGTAATTAGAACGCCTGCTACACTGCAAGAGCCGCTCATGTTGAGCGGCTCTTGTGGTTAACGAGGTAGCTAACCATGAAACAACCAACGGCTTGGCAGGCTTTACGTTTACACGGCGCTTTGTTTACCGCCGTGCTCACCTTTGGCTTTCCCTTAACAGGGCTAGCCGCACAGGAGCAGGATATGACCCAGATCCACATCACCATGAGCGGCTCCCCCGGCGCAGAATTCTCAGCCCACTGGCGCATTACCCATAACGGCGAAACTGTCGAACATCCTGAAACCCGCGGCACTGTACCCGCAGAATTCACCTTTGAAGGCGACACCCTAGAAGGAACGGTCAAGTTGTTGAGTGACGACGAGCGGCTAGAGGTCGATATCGTCAAAGGCAGCAACCGCTCGCGCTCTTCAACCCAAGGCAAGGGCGGCACGCTGACGGTGGTGGTGCGTTAGGTGACAAATCGAGTAGGAGGGGGAGTCGCCTCCCCCGTCCTCTCACACCACCGGGCATACGGATCCGTACCACGGCGGTTCCTGTCATCCACTATTGGACTGAGCTTCGTTCCGCTGAATCCGCCCGCCTGTGTGCTCTAAGCGCTTCGACAGTCGTTGGGCTTCCGGCCCGCCACACAGTTATCGAGAGCCCTCCGGGGAGGCTTCTGCTCGTACACATCAGAAAGCGGTCAACTATCCGCTCGTGACAGGTTCAGCCCTTCAGCTCTTGGTTAAAGAGCCTACTATGACCTCTGCTGACTCCTGTTCGCCCATCCCGACACCTCACGGTGTCGGTAGCCAATGGCAGGCGAACAGGCCTCCCAGGGTAAGGCGCGCGACCTTCCTCCCA
>NZ_FODB01000095.1 GCF_900110265.1 Vreelandella aquamarina
CGCCTCTCGACGCCGGTAGCACCGTGGCAGACCACCAGACCTCCCAGGGTAAGACGCGCGACCTTCCTCCCACCTACCCGCCGCATTTACTATCGCCCCTTCCGGATAGCTATGGGGCTTTGAGGATCATTGCACTCTCGCCCGGGTGCGATAGCCTCGTATGCGATTTCTGTTCGTCGGGCCGGGAGTTTGCCTTCAGCTTCCTTCGGATTCTGCCTTGCGGCAGACACCCTTGCTGTTCAGCTAACGGTTCCCGCTATCAGGGTCCGTAGGGGACTTTCACCCCCAAGTCATCCTGTGAGGCACCACCCTCAGGAATAGCGCCAGTCAAGGCGCTGCGCGCCATGCCTGGCGCACAACAAAAGGCGCACGGCTTTCGCCGTGCGCCTGAACCGCCTATCCTACTTTACTGATTAGTGGACGTCTCGCCAGTACTCACGCTTGAGTAGGTAAGCAATCACACCAAAAATAAAGATAAAGATAAGTACTTTAGGTGCCAGGGCTTGCGCCTGCAGCTTGGAAGGCTCACCCACGTAGGCCAGGAAGTTGGTCAGGTCATATACCGCTTCCTCGAACTCGGCTGGCTCCATCGCCCCTGGCTGAGTCACTTGCAGCACATCACAAGACTGATACTTACCTGATAGCGGGTCGGGAGACTGCCCCGCCACCGGCTGATCGGTTTCGGCACACACCAACTCCTGAACGCCTTGGAGAGGCTCCAGCACGTTAGGCATCGCCACCAAATCGAACACGGTGTTATTCACACCAGTGGGACGACTCGGGTCTTTGTAAAAGCCCAACAGGTAGGAGTAGATCCAGTCAGTGCCACGTAGGCGCGCTTCCAGCGTCAGGTCGGGCGGCGGAGCGCCAAACCAAGACTCTGCATCGCCACGATCCATCGCAATGTGCATCTGGTCGTTGAACGCTAAGTCTGAGGAGAAGATTAAGTTCTCTTCTACCAGATCCTGGGGGATACCCAGATCATCAGCCGCGCGCGCAAAGCGCTGGTGCTCAAGCGAGTGACAGCCCATGCAGTAATTAACATAGAGCTTCATGCCATTTTGCAGAGACGCCTGATCCTGTAGGTCAGGCTCCATGCTGTGAGGCACACTTGCGCCACCAGCCGCCATCGCGGTTACCGGCACGATTGCGAAGAGCAGTGCTAATAGTTGCTTTTTCATTAGCCAGTCACCCTTTCCGGAACGGGTTTAGTCTTCTCCAGCTTGGTGTAGAGCGGCATCAGCAGGAAGAAGGCGAAGTAAATGGCTGTACACACTTGCGCCAAGATGGTGCGACCTGTTGTGGACGGCAGCACACCTAGAATACCAAGAATTACAAAGCTGATGCAGAACAGCAGCAGCATAACTTTGGACATCCAGCCTTTGTAACGCATAGAGCGCACAGGGCTACGGTCAAGCCACGGTAGCACGAACAGCACAGCAATCGCCGCGCCCATGCAGACAACACCCAGGAACTTAGCGTCAAGACCAAACAGCGAGAAGGTAATCGCACGCAGAATGGCGTAGAACGGCGTGAAGTACCAAACCGGTGCAATGTGGTCAGGCGTTTTCAGCGGGTTAGCCGGTTCAAAGTTCGGCCGCTCGATGAAGTAGCCCCCCCCTTCCGGGAAGTAGAACACCACGACACTGAAGACAAACAAGAACACCGCAATACCCACCAAGTCCTTCACGGTGTAGTACGGGTGGAAAGCGATGCCGTCGAGCGGCTTGCCGGTCTCGTCTTTCTTCTGCTTGATTTCGATACCATCAGGGTTGTTAGAACCCACTTCATGCAGAGCAATGATGTGAAGCACGACTAATGCCAAAATCACGATGGGCAACGCAACGACGTGAAGCGCAAAGAAACGGTTCAACGTGATGCCTGAAATTAGGAAATCACCGCGCACCCACTGCGCTAGATCAGGGCCAATACCCGGGATGGCCGAGAACAGCGAGATAATGACCTGCGCCCCCCAGTAAGACATCTGACCCCATGGAAGCAGATAGCCCATGAAGGCTTCGGCCATCAGCAGAAGATAGATGGCCATACCAAAAATCCACACCAGCTCACGTGGCGCTTTGTAGGAACCATAAAGCAACCCGCGGAACATATGCAGATAGATGACCACGAAGAAGGCGGATGCCCCCGTCGTATGCATGTAGCGAATCAACCAGCCCCACTCGACATCACGCATGATGTACTCGACGGAGGCAAACGCACCTTCGGCAGAGGGATTGAAACTCATGGTCAACCAAACGCCGGTCAGGATTTGGTTGACCAGCACCAGCAGCGCCAACACGCCAAATATATAGAAGAAGTTGAAGTTCTTCGGCGCGTAGTACTTCGTCAGATGGTCTTGCATCATTTGCGTGGCGGGGAATCGGTCGTCCACCCAGCGCATGATGCCACTCTCGGCCTTCGCCTTATTTGGATTAGCCATTAGGCACTCTCCTCATCTTCGCCGACCACGATGATGTCATCGCTTTCAAAGCGGTAGGGCGGCACTTCAAGGTTCGTCGGCGCAGGGACGTTGCTAAAGACGCGACCGGCCAAGTCAAAACGAGAGCCGTGGCATGGGCAGAAGAAACCACCCGGCCAGTTATCGACACCCACCCCTTCCGCATCCGGCTCGGGCCGATACAAGGGAGAACAGCCCAAATGGGTACAGATGCCGATCAAGACACCAATCTCAGGCTTGATCGAGCGCAGACCACCCTGGATATAGGCAGGCTGCTGTGGCACTTCGGACTCTGGATCCGCCAAGCTGTCAGCCCCTAGCGCTTCGGTCCGTTCGATCATCTCAGGCGTACGATTAATGATCCAAATCGGGCGACCACGCCACTCGACGGTCATACGCTGACCTGGCTCAAGCTTGGAAATATCCGCTTGAACCGGCGCGCCTGCCGCTCTTGCCTTGGCACTAGGCTGCCAAGATGCCACAAAGGGGACCGCAACCCCGACAGCGCCCACCGCCCCCACAACGGAGGTGGCGCCTACGAGGAAACGGCGCCGGCCTTTGTTTACGCCGTTATCTGCCATTTCTGGTTTCTCCCATCAGCTTACCCGTTCCGTCGCAAAGGCGTCTTGCGACGACGAATATCAAATACAGTCTATGTTAAAAAAACAAAGCGCTCTGCACAAGAACAACCGCCCCGGACCATGGTGGTACGAGCGTTATAATTTTTTGATATTCCAATAAAAAACGCCCAGGTCTTTGACCTGGGCGTTTTTGCCACATAGCGTAAAATTAACGCTTGGAGAACTGCGGACGACGACGTGCTTTACGCAGACCGACTTTCTTACGCTCAACCTGACGAGCATCGCGGGTAACGTAACCAGCGGCACGCAGCGTAGGACGCAGGTCTTCGTTGTAATTCATCAGGGCACGCGTGATGCCGTGACGAATAGCGCCAGCCTGTGAAGAGCCGCCGCCGCCTTCAACGGTAACGTAGACGTCGAACTGGTTTAGGGTTTCAGTCAACTCTAACGGCTGACGAACAACCATGCGACCGGTAACACGACCGAAGTACTGGTCAAGCTCACGGTTGTTGACGGTAATTTTGCCGGAACCCGGCTTCAGGAACACACGAGCGGTGGAAGTCTTGCGGCGCCCGGTACCGTAATACTGCTGTGTCATGGCGAAGATTTCCTCAGATGTTCAGTTCAAGCGGCTGCTGGGCAGCATGCGGATGCTCGGCACCGGCGTACACTTTTAACTTGGAGTACATGGCGCGACCCAACGGACCTTTCGGCAGCATGCCTTTAACGGCAGACTCGATGATACGCTCGGGAGCGTGGTCGAGCATTTTGTCGAATGTCATGGAGCGCAGACCGCCCGGGTAACCTGTGTGGCGGTAGTAGGTTTTAGCCTTCGCCTTGTTACCGGTTACTTGGACTTTCTCTGCATTGATCACGACGATGTAGTCGCCGGTATCAACGTGAGGGGTAAATTCGGGCTTATGCTTACCACGCAGGCGGCGAGCAATCTCGGTTGCCAGACGACCGAGCGTTTTGTCCGTAGCGTCGACAATGTACCAGTCGCGCTGGACGGACTGCGGCTTAGCACTGAACGTCTTCATGGATGAAATCACCAGATTAAGTGTGTTGGGTGACTCACACCGCCAAGCGGTGAAGCACCATCCCTATTTTTTTTGGTTGCTGATTTTAGCCAGCAACGTGTAGCGAGGCGGCATTCTACAGTAAGCATGTGCCCAAGTTAAGTGCCGCAGCTATTTTTTTGATGCATGCGCAGGCACTAGGGTTTATGAGCCAGCGCCAAGTACTCGCGAGACTGCATCTCCTGGAGCCGCGACAGAGTACGCTGAAACTCAAATGTGAGCTTACCGTCGTTATACAGCGACTCCACCGGCACTTCAGCGGACATCAACAGCTTTACGCCACGGTCATAAAACTCATCCACCATGTTGATAAAGCGCCGCGCCTGATCATCCGTTTTACCATCCATTCGCGGGACGTTGGCTACCAACACTGTGTGAAACTCCCGAGCAAGCTCGATATAGTCATTTTGGCTACGAGGGCCATCGCACAGCTCGGCAAACTCAAACCACACCACATCATCATGCAAGCGGCGAGTTTTCAGCACTCGGTGATTCACCTCCAGCGGCGCCCCCTCCTCACCCGGCTGTCCGGCAATTTCTCTGAAGCTGCGTGCCAATTCCTGCTCGGCAGCATCATCTAAAGGCGCATGGAAAATTTCTGCACGCTCAAGAGCACGCAAGCGGTAGTCGACCCCTGAATCAACGTTGACCACCTCACAGTGACGGTTCAGCAACTCAATAGCAGGCACAAATCGTGCACGCTGCAAGCCGTCTTTATAGAGGTCATTGGGTACAATATTCGACGTCGCCACCAGCACAACACCACGCTCAAACAGTGCTTCCAGCAAATTGGCCAGAATCATCGCGTCGGTAATGTCTTTAACAAAAAACTCATCAAAGCAGATTACCCTCGCCTCTGCCGCAAATTTACCGGCGATGAGCGTAAGAGGATTTTTCTCGCCCTTATAGCGTGTCAGCTCGTTGTGCACCCGCTGCATAAAGCGGTGGAAATGCGTGCGCATCTTCTCGGGAAACGGCAGTGCTTCATAAAAGGTATCGACTAAGTAAGTTTTTCCACGCCCCACGCCACCCCAAAAATAGAGCCCTTTCACCTGCGGCACTGGGGGTTTGGCCGGTTCATTTTTCTTACCCAGCAAGCCTGCCATTTTGGCCTTGATGCCTTTACTGGCGACTATCGCTTTGGGCACCGTGGTCGGCGCTGACACCAACTCATCATAGAGGCGCTGCAGATGCTTCACTGCTTGTTCTTGGGCAGAGTCATATTGGAAATCGCTACGCTTGAGGTCTTCTTGATAACGCTCAAGCGGCGTTGGCCGACGCGTTTGATCAGACGCCTGACGTGCAGATACTGATGCCATTAATGTGCTCCCGCAACGCATTGTCCAAGCTGTATCCTCGACGTGCCACCGCCCGCCAGATAAAGCTTGCTCAATAAAATGGGGCTAATTATACGCCGCTTAAACGCTAAGCCCGCCTTATTCATGAGACCGGCCTGAAAACGAAGATAGCGGATGGTATCCTCTTGAAAATTCAGTGTGTTCCGCCAAGAACCTGATCCAAGGGAGCCATCCGCTATGGGTGAAAGCCTATCCACCTGGACGCCCTCGTGCAACGGCTCTGTCCGTGTCGAGCTGAGCGGCCACCGCACCACCAGCGACAGCGGCGCTTTGTTGCTGCGCGAAGCCCTCGACAGTAGCGGCGTGATCGAGGCGCTCGGCGACAACCTGGTCGATGCGCGTCATCCGCTGCGCATTCGCCACTCGCTGACCAGCCAGATACGCACTCTGGTGCTGCAGCGGGCGATGGGCTGGATCGATCTCAGCGATAC
>NZ_FODB01000063.1 GCF_900110265.1 Vreelandella aquamarina
GGGCGAATGATCAAAAAGTGCTCGCTGGCGGTGATAGGGAAAGTGTCGGCGCCGGCTTCACGGATTCAGGAGTAACAAAAGCAAGTAACAGCACCGTGCAGCTCATTGACTGCACGGTGCTGTTAGCGTGTTATGTACACGCAATAAAAAAGCCCGAATCTATGATTCGGGCTTTTTTGGAATTTTTTCGGCTTTATCTTAATGACTGCCGACAGGTGCTTAATGGCGGACCGGACGAGACTCGAACTCGCGACCTCCGGCGTGACAGGCCGGCATTCTAACCGACTGAACTACCGGTCCACTGTAAGACACACTTACCATTTAAACTATTTATTAAAGCGGTTCAGAGGCGCTAAAACATTCACTTAAATGGTGGGTGGTACTGGGTTCGAACCAGTGACCCCCAGCTTGTAAGGCTGGTGCTCTCCCAACTGAGCTAACCACCCGGGATATTGAAAGCTTATCGCTTATCAATATAACTACTTATTAAGTTATCGTGGCGGACCGGACGAGACTCGAACTCGCGACCTCCGGCGTGACAGGCCGGCATTCTAACCGACTGAACTACCGGTCCGAATAGCGATAACATAGTATGCAGATAAACATAATGATGGCGGACCGGACGAGACTCGAACTCGCGACCTCCGGCGTGACAGGCCGGCATTCTAACCAACTGAACTACCGGTCCGCATATACATCAGTTACTGCATCACGTTTCCAGGGCACCAAATAAATGGTGGGTGGTACTGGGTTCGAACCAGTGACCCCCAGCTTGTAAGGCTGGTGCTCTCCCAACTGAGCTAACCACCCGCTGGTCACGTGGCGCTGCATTCTACAGAAGCCTGTTTGAATGTCAACACGTTGTGTTTAAATTTTTGATTTAAACCAGCGTACTGCACGTTCCCGCGGCAACCGCTTACTGAGCGCGGACGAAGGATGCCGCAACTATAGCTGCTTCGTCAATCAAAACCTGCTGATTTACTCCTGAACTTCGTCGCGGCTTAAAATCATGGTCGCCATCGGTTAGCCAATGAATGTGAAGAGAGTCAGGTAAAGCGTAGTCGGCTACCTCTTCACGAGAGCCAAACGGATCGCGCTCACCTTGCAAAATCAGCATAGGCCTAGCGATGTCAGGAAAATGATCGGTGCGAAGGGAGCCGGGCTTTTTGGGTGGGTGAAACGGATAGCCTGCCGCAATGACACCTGCACAGTGATGCTGGCTGGCAAACAGCGATGCCACACGCCCGCCCATGGATTTACCCCCAACCCACAAAGGCGAACCACTGCATGACGACAGCAGGTCATACCAAGCAGCAAAGTGTTCCAGCGTTTTCTTGACGGGTGGCGGAGGCCGGCGCTTTGCTTCCTCGCTCATCTGCTGCATATAGGGGAAATCGATCGCCCACACTTGTAGCCTCTCGCTGGCCAGCACCGCGGCAAATTGCCGCATAAACTCGGATAGGTGGCCTGCCCCGGCGCCATGGGCTAGCAGAATTCGCCCCAGCTCGGGGATGCCGGAGACGCTCACCGGGCCAACCCCTTCCACGAGAAACCGCTGAACAGCGGGGCTGGCGGTGCGTTCACGCAACGCCTCTGGGGTGATGGCCTCAAACCCAAGATCAGCGTAATAGGACACTCAGCCCTCCTAATAATTCAACGTTACATCCATTGGCGTGTTCAGCTTAGGGCGCGGCTGCGATAGAATCTAGGCCGGATTTTGACCTGCATCATCAAGCGGGTGGCCGCACCCGTGCAAAATGCCACGGGTTACCCCCTAACCGCGTTCGATGGGAACATGAAATGAGCACAGCATTGGAACACCCGACCTACAATTACAAGGTGGTTCGGCAGTTCGCGATTATGACCGTTGTGTGGGGCATTGTAGGTATGGCGCTTGGCGTTATCCTTGCCTCCCAACTGGTCTGGCCGCAGCTGAACCTCGGCCTACCTTGGACTAGCTTCGGGCGTCTTCGTCCGTTACATACTAACGCCGTTATCTTCGCCTTCGGTGGCTCAGCGCTCTTTGCGACGTCGTATTACGTCGTTCAGCGTACCTGTCAGACACGCCTGTTCTCTGACAAGCTCGCAGCGTTCACCTTTTGGGGGTGGCAAGCGGTGATCCTGTCGGCGGTGGTCTCCCTGCCGCTGGGCTACACCACGACCAAAGAGTACGCAGAGCTCGAATGGCCGATCAACATCCTACTGGCGGTAGTGTGGATCAGCTATGCGATCGTTTTCTTAATGACGATTAAGAAACGCACCACGTCGCACATTTATGTGGCGAACTGGTTCTTTGCTGCGTTTATTCTGACCGTTGCCGTTCTGCACATTGTTAATAACGCCGCAATTCCCGTCACGCCTATGTACTCCACCTCGATTTACGCAGGTGCTGTCGACGCCATGGTGCAGTGGTGGTATGGCCATAATGCGGTCGGTTTCTTCTTGACCGCAGGTTTCTTGGGCATGATGTACTACTTCGTACCGAAGCAGGCAGAGCGTCCAATCTACTCCTACCGTCTGTCTATCGTCCACTTCTGGGCGTTGATCATGATCTACATGTGGGCAGGTCCTCACCACCTGCACTACACCGCGCTGCCCAACTGGGCGCAGTCACTGGGTATGATTATGTCGATCATTCTGCTGGCACCTTCCTGGGGTGGCATGATCAACGGCATGATGACCCTGTCAGGCGCTTGGCATAAGCTGCGCACCGACCCAACGCTGCGCTTCCTGGTAGTAGCTCTGTCGTTCTACGGCATGTCGACCTTTGAAGGCCCGATGATGGCGATCAAGACCGTCAACGCGCTGTCGCACTACACCGACTGGACCATTGGGCACGTACACGCTGGCGCACTTGGCTGGGTAGCCATGATCACCATCGGCTCCATGTACCACCTGATCCCGCGGGTCTTCGGTCGCACCGAAATGTACTCCGTCAGCCTGATCGCCGTGCACTTCTGGCTGGCCACCATCGGCACCGTACTGTACATCGCTGCGATGTGGGTCAACGGCATCATGCAAGGCCTGATGTGGCGTGCAATCAATGCTGACGGCACGCTGATGTACACCTTCGTGGAGTCTGTTGAAGCCAGCGGCCCCGGCTACATTGTCCGCATGATTGGCGGCCTTTTCTGGGTAACCGGCATGCTGATTATGGCGTTCAACGTGTACATGACCGTCAAGCGTCGTGAAGCCATCAGCTACTCGGCACCACAAGCCGCTTAAACCGGGGAAGTTCAGACCAATGAAACATGAGATTGTCGAAAAGAACGTTGGCCTACTCGCCGTGTTGATCCTGGTTGTGATCAGCTTCGGTGGCTTGGCCGAAGTGGTACCGCTGTTCTTTCAAAAGCAGACTACCGAGCCAGTTGAGGGGCTACGCCCCTTAACCGCCCTGGAGCTTGAAGGGCGTGATATTTACCGTCGTGAAGGCTGTGTAGGCTGCCACTCCCAGATGGTGCGCCCCTTCCGCGCAGAAACCGAGCGCTACGGCCACTACAACGTAGCGGGCGAGCAGGTGTATGAGTACAACTTCTTGTGGGGCTCCAAGCGTACCGGGCCTGACTTGGCGCGTGTTGGTGGTCGTTACAGTGATGATTGGCACCGTGCCCACATGTACAACCCGCGCGATGTCGTGCCCGAGTCCATCATGCCGGCTTACCCCTGGCTGTTCGAGCGCACCCTGGATGGCGAAGCGACACCGCGCAAGATGCGTGTGCTGCGTCAGCTGGGCGTTCCCTACACCGATGAAGATATCGCCAACGCCACCGCCGAAGTACGCGGCCAGCAGGAAATCACTGCGCTGGTGGCCTATCTACAACAGCTAGGAACCGTGCTCGAGGGCACTCGTTAAGTTATGGATACGGGAACTTTCCGCGGCCTTATCACGCTGATTTTGATCGTCGCTTTTATCGGTATCTTTTTCTGGGCCTACTCCAAGCGTCGCAAGCCAGACTTCGACGAAGCGGCTAACTTGCCCTTTGCCGACGATGATGAGAAGCCGACCCGTGACAAGCATGCTTCGACAGAACACGAAGCGGATTCCCGCCACGACAGGGGAGATAAGAATAGATGAATAATTTATGGGGTGACTCCCTATCCAGCTTCTGGAGCGCCTGGATTATTGTCGTCACGCTGGGCACGATCGCTCTGAGCGTTTGGATTTTGTTAGCCAACCGCCGGACCGACAAAACCCCAGATGCTGATGGCAATATCGAAACCACTGGCCACGCGGCTGACGGCATTGAAGAGTATGACAACCCGCTTCCGCAGTGGTGGTTTAAGCTCTTTATCCTGACCGTCGTATTTGCCCTTGGCTATCTGGTGCTCTACCCAGGCCTGGGCAACTACGCAGGCATACTGGGCTGGTCCCAGGAGAGCCAGTGGGAAGAGGAAGTGGCCGACGCGGAAGACCGCTTCACGCCGATCTTTGCCCAGTACCAGGAAGTGCCGATTCCAGACCTCGCGCAGGATGCCGAAGCCATGCAGGTGGCAGAGCGTATCTTCTTGAACAACTGCGCCGTATGTCATGGCTCGAATGCCCAGGGCGGCTACGGCTTCCCCAACCTGACCGACGACGACTGGCTCTACGGCGGTGAACCGGAAAACATTCTGACCACGCTGAACAATGGCCGTAACGGTCTGATGCCGTCCTGGCAGCAGCTCGGTGAGAACAATATCGAAAACCTGACTCAGTACGTACTGTCGCTCTCCGGTGAAGAGCATGATGCAGAGCGTGCCGCCAGCGGTGAAAGCACCTTCCTGGCAGCGTGTGCGGCGTGTCACACCCCCAGCGGAACAGGCAATATCGCACTTGGTGCGCCTAACCTGACCGACGACGTGTGGCTCTACCTAGCACCCGGCCAGGGCGTTGACGACTCCATTCGCCAAACGCTGCGTAACGGTCGTAATGGCCACATGCCTGCCCAGGCAGCCTACATTGGTGAAGAGCGTGTTCACCTCGTGGCCGCTTACGTGTACAGCCTACGTTTCAACGACTAACCCCGTTGATAGGCGTTTAACGCCAGCGTGTACGAAGGGGTGCGGTTACATACCGCACCCTTTCTACATCCAGCATCCGCTCAGCCACCCGGCTATCCGTTACACTATTGTTTAGCAATGTGTGTATAGCGATTCGACATACAGCGACGCGATCTCCTTCACCAATGAAGGTTGCGTGAGCCAGGCTATCGTCCACTCCTGCCTATTGAGCTGCGATCACCGCCATGGAAAAAATACCTAGCCACGATATTACGCCGCCAACCGTTGGGCACCACACGCCGGGAGACACCACCACGCAAGAGATGTACGCCAAGCGGCGGCATATCTACGTGCGGGAGATCAAAGGGCTGTTTCAAAAGGTACGACGCAGCGCGAACTGGGCGCTAATGATGGGCTTCTTTTTGCTCCCCTGGCTGAACTGGGGCGACCGCCCTGCCGTGTGGTTTGATCTACCGGGCCGTGAATTCCACATTTTTTCGGCCACGTTCTACCCGCAGGAGTTCATCCTTCTCTCGTGGCTGCTGATCATTTGCGCCTTTGGGCTGTTTTTCATCACCGTGTTTGCGGGGCGTGTCTGGTGTGGCTACACCTGCCCGCAGAGCGTTTGGACATTTTTATTCATTTGGCTTGAGCACCGCATCGAAGGCTCGCGCAATCAGCGCATAAAGCTGGATAATCAGCCGATGACTGCCAACAAAGCCTGGCGCAAGGGGGCAAAACACGCTGCTTGGCTGCTGATTGCCCTGGCCACCGGCGTGACGTTCGTCGGCTACTTTACGCCGATTCGTGACCTGGTCCAGGAGCTTCCCACGCTAGAAGCCCATGGCTGGTCCTATTTTTGGGTAGGTTTCTTTTTAGTTTTTACCTACCTCAACGCCGGCTGGCTGCGTGAGCAGGTGTGCATTTACATGTGCCCCTATGCTCGCTTCCAGTCGGTGATGTTCGATCGCGATACGCTGATCGTTTCTTACGACGACGCCCGCGGCGAACCCCGCGGCCACCGCAAGAAATCGCTCAGCCATGCCGAGGTCCGAGAAGCGGGCCTGGGTGACTGTATCGACTGCGAGCTGTGTGTCCAGGTCTGCCCGACCGGCATCGATATCCGCGACGGGCTGCAGTACGAATGCATTACCTGCGCCGCCTGTATCGATGCCTGCGATAGCGTAATGGATAAAATGGGCTACCCCAGAGGACTTATTCGCTACACCACCGAGAACGCGCTGGAAGGCAAGAAAAGTCATATTCTTCGCCCGCGCTTGATTGGCTATTTCGTTGCTTTGGTGGTGATGATAGCGACTTTTGCCTGGGCAGTTAATGACCGTACGCCGATGAGCTTTGACGCTGAGCGCGAGCGTACTCAGCTCTACCAAATGACCCGTGACGGGCAGATCAGCAACGTCTACAGCCTGACTGTGCGCAACCTGGACTCCCAAGATCACACCTATGATATTAGCGCGGCAGGCTTACCTAATTTGCAGTTGGATAACACCTCGCTGCGTGTACCTGCGGGTGAATCACGCACTCAGGTGATTACCGTACTGGCCGACCCAGCGTCGTTAAGCGAGCCCAGCCACGCGATTACGTTTACGCTGCAGGCGCAGCAAGATGAGCAAATTCGCCAGACCCGCGAAACGCGGTTCTTGAGCGACATTAGGAGATAAATGCGTCATGTCAGACACCTCGATTCCGCCCTGGTACAAACAGTTTTGGCCGTGGTTTTTACTAGGGCTGCTGTTTTCGTCCATCCTATTTAGTACTGGCTTCGCCATCATGTCGATCAAGAGCTACGACGGCATGGTGGTCCAGGAGGATTACTACGAGCACGGTAAAGCTATTAACATGGTGCTGGCGAAGCAGGAGCGCGCGCGCGAACTCAATTTGAGCGCCGACCTGCGCATCGACCCACTGACTAGCGATATTGTGATCGACCTTGCTGGCGATGCTCGTCCGGATAAACTCTATTTGGACCTCATCTTCCCCACCGAAGATGACCGTGATCAATCCTTCGTACTAGAACACGTGCGCGAAGGCCGCTATATCACTCAGGGGCCGGATAATTTGCGCTACCGCTGGTACCTACAGATTCAGCCCGTGCAAGGCGATGACGCCGAGTGGCGCCTGATCGGCGAAGCCCGCTTCCCCAATGAAACGAGCGTTGCCCTTCTGCCCGGAGGGCGGTCAGAGAGCGAATGAGCACTAAAGCGCTAAGCTGCTACCACTGCGGCAGCCCGGTGCCCGACGGCGCACCGTGGCAAATCGTGGTGGACGACACGCCCCAGTCATTGTGTTGCCCCGGCTGTGAAGCCGTAGCACACGCCATCGTCGACGGCGGCTTAGAGAGCTACTACCGCTACCGTACCGAACTGCCCGAGCGCCCCGATGAGCGTCAAGCTGCAAAAGCGGATACTTGGTCGGTGTTTGACGATCCAGGGCTGCAGGCGCAGTTCGTTCACCCAGACGGCGATGAGGGCCACGTCAGGGCAACGCTGGCTGTAGAAGGGATTACCTGTGCCGCCTGCGCGTGGCTCATCGAGCACCGCTTGAACGCGCTTGAAGGCGTTGTCTCTAGCGCAGTCAACCTGACCCATCACCGCCTGCGGGTTTCCTGGGCCCCAAACGTAGTAAAGCTATCGCAGCTATTCGCTGAACTTGCCGCGATTGGTTACGATGCTCAGCCCTATGAACCCGACCAAGCCCAGACGCGGCTGCAGCATGAAGAGCGCATGAATGTGCGCCGCTTAATAGTGGCGGCGGTCGGGATGATGCAGGTCATGATGTTCTCCATCCCCATTTATGTGTCGGGGCCTGGGGAACTCAGTGAAGACTTCTTTGCGCTGTTTCACTGGCTCTCGTTCGCTCTGGCAACGCCGGTGGTGTTCTTTTCAGCGCAGCCATTCTTCCGTAACGCCCTGCGCGACCTAAAAACGGGCGTGCTAGGCATGGATGTGCCTGTTTCACTCGCCATTGGTGGGGCTTATTTCGCCAGTAGCTACGCGGTGCTGTTTAACGTGGGAGAGGTCTATTTTGACTCGGTCGCCATGTTCACCTTCTTCCTACTGTTTGGCCGCTACGTGGAAGGGCGCGCTAGGCGACGCAGCGGCCATAGCGGCAATGCGCTTAGTGGCGTACTACCGGTCTCTGCTACACGGCTGGAAGCTGACGGCAGCGAACGCATTCTGCCCGCTAGCGAGCTTGCCCCCGGCGACCGCGTACTTATCAAGCCCGGCCACGGCGTCCCCGCCGACGGTATTATCGAAGATGGCGAGTCTAGCCTGGACGAGTCGATGCTGACCGGCGAGTACCTGCCCGTCACCCGCCGTGTGGGCGAACAGGTGGTAGGTGGCAGCCAAAACATGGAGAATCCGCTCACGGTGCGGGTGACTCATGCAGGCCACCATGCACGCGTGGCGGGCATCGTCGATTTGACCGACCGCGCCTTTGCCAGCCGCCCGCGCTTGGCGCAAATGGCGGCGCGCATGGCGCACCTGTTCGTACTGCGCCTGCTGGTGGTCACTGCTTGCGTGACCGTGGCGTGGTGGTTTATCGACCCTTCCCGCATGCTTTGGGTGCTGCTCTCCGTTCTAGTGGTGACCTGCCCCTGTGCGCTGGCACTCGCCACCCCAACGGCTCTCACGGCAGGGCATGGGCAACTGCGCCAGCGTGGCGTGCTGATCACCCGCGCCGATGCCATCGAATCACTTTCTAACGCCACGCGGGTGATTTTTGACAAAACCGGCACGCTCACCCGTGGCGAGATGCAGCTCACCCAAACCTGCCCGTTAAACGAGCAAAGTAGCGAACAGCTACGGGCCATTGCCGCCGCACTGGAAGCCCACTCCGAGCATCCCATTGCCCGCGCGTTTCGCCCGTTCCGCGATGCCACACTGCAGGCGCGTCAGGTGAAAAGCGTCACCGGCAGCGGGCTAGAAGGCGTGCTTAACGGCACAACGTGGCGCTTGGGCAAGCCCGATTTTGCAACGACCGAGCCACTCACGCCGCCCAGCGCCGGGCAGTGGCTGCTGCTGAGTGAAGATAGCGCCCCGCGGGCCTGGTTTAAGCTCCACGACGGTATCCGTGAAGATGCTGCGCAAACCGTAGCCGCCCTGCAGGCCAGAGGGCTTAACGTTGAGTTACTGTCAGGCGATACGCAGGAAGCCGTAGAGAGCTTAGCCGAGCAGCTCAACATCACCACCTGGCACGCGGGCAAATCACCAGAGGGCAAGCTGGAGCGGCTGCGTGAGCTGCAGGCGCAGGGCGAACGTGTGGTCATGATTGGCGACGGCATTAACGATGTACCGGTGCTCGCCGGTGCCGATGTGGCCATTGCCATGAATGGCGCCACCGACTTGGCACGCACTCGGGCCGATGCGGTCTTGCTCAGCCCACGCTTAATGCGTATTTTCGAGGCCATCGAGATTGCCAGCGCCACTCGGCGCATCATGCGCCAAAATATGATTTGGTCGGTTTGCTATAACTTCTCTGCGCTTCCCCTGGCCGCGATGGGGCTGGTACCGCCTTGGTTGGCGGCGATCGGTATGTCGCTAAGCTCTCTCTTCGTGGTAGGTAATGCGCTGCGCCTCACGCGCTGGCGTACCTCACCCGCTCCTCAGATAGCCCCAGCCACACCGGTGACCGTATGACCATTCTCTATCTACTGATTCCGCTGTCGCTGATTCTGTTGGGGCTGGCAGTGTGGGCGTTCTTCTGGGCCGTGAAGAATGACCAGTTCGACGACTTGGAAGGCCCTGCCCATCGCATTCTGTTCGACGACGATGAGAACGATCTCACCCCCGAGCAGCGCGCCGAGCGCAAAAAAGGTACCAAGCCACCCCGTGACCGTGAGCCACCGCCGTGAACCCGACCGGACTTGACCTGCCGCCGTTGATGGCGGCGTTTGTGTTTGGCCTGATGGGCGGTGCTCACTGCATTGGCATGTGCGGCGGCATCATGAGTGCGCTCACCTTTGCCGTGCCGCCCAGCATGCGCCACCCAGCTCGCATGGGGGGATTGCTGCTCAGCTATAACACGGGCCGTATCCTGAGCTATATGACGGCAGGGGCCTTGGTGGCCGCGCTCGGCACCTTAGTATCGCTGTCACCTCAGGCGCGTATCGCGCTGCAGGTCGTCGCGGCGGTGATGCTGATCCTAATGGCGCTGTATATCGCCAACTGGTGGAAAGGGCTATTGAAAGTCGAAGCCGTGGGGCGCAGGCTATGGCGCTTCATCGAACCCGTCGGGCGGCGTTTGATGCCCGTGGTTCACCTGCCGCAAGCCTTTGCGCTCGGTGCCCTGTGGGGCTGGCTGCCTTGTGGGCTGGTGTACTCGATGCTCGCCTGGAGCTTGGCCATCGCCGACCCGCTACAAGGGGCGCTATTGATGGGGGCCTTCGGCCTGGGAACGCTGCCTGCCCTGTTAGCCACGGGTCTGGCTGCCCGCCAGCTCAGCCAGTTAATTCGTCACCCGGCGACCCGTAGCCTTGCCGCGCTGACGATTATCGGTTTTGCCCTGTGGCAGCTTTGGGCGCTGATGCCCCATGCCGGGCATTAAGAGCTTAAAGAGCTTACCCATCAAACTCCTCTAGACAATACTCAATACAAACATCCTATCGCTTGATATAGCTCAACGCTTTCCCTTCTACGCTGACGTAGCATTCCAACACGCGTTCGAGCTGCGAAGCTTGTCGCTTATGTTGATCGGTTCTTGCTTTGCCCTGCTACTTAGGAGCGCTCCTTATGCCCGTTCATGCCACTGCTGCTCTCGCTCACCCTATTTCTGCAGCGGTTGAGGCCACTGACGCCCTGATACGCCGCTACGATACCAGCGGCCCTCGCTACACCTCATACCCTACAGCACTCTCGTTTCACGACCAGTTCACCGCTGACGATATGACCCAGGCGCTTGAGCGCAGCAATGCCAGCCAAAAGCCGCTCTCGCTTTATGTTCATGTGCCCTTTTGTCGCAAAATCTGTTTTTACTGCGCGTGCAATAAAATCGCCACGAAAAATACCGCCCTCGCCGAGCCCTACTTGTCTCGGCTGGATCGAGAAATGGTGCTGACCTCCCGGCATCTTGATACAAAGCGGCCAGTGCAGCAGCTGCATTGGGGCGGCGGCACGCCGACGTTCTTAACCCTGGCGCAGATGAGCGATTTAATAGACCGCCTGGATGCACGGTTTGGCTTATCGAGCGCACCGGACCGCGACTACGCTATTGAAATTGACCCACGCGAAGCGGATGTCTTTACCCTGCGCCACCTGCAGTCGCTGGGCTTTAATCGCTTAAGCCTGGGCGTTCAGGATCTCAACCCACAGGTGCAGGCAGCGATTAATCGCGTGCAGCCACGGGTGCTCACTGAAACCTTGATGGATGAAGCGCACCGGCTTGGTTTTCGCTCGCTCAACCTCGATTTAATTTATGGCCTGCCTTTTCAAACCGAGCAAAGCTTCGCTGATACCCTAAGCCAAGTGATTGAACTGAGCCCGGCACGGCTGTCGGTCTTTAACTATGCCCATATGCCAACCCGCTTTGCGCCCCAACGGCGTATTAATGAAGCCGACCTGCCCAGCGCGGATGAAAAACTGGCTATTTTGCGTACCACTATTGAGATGCTGACCCAAGCGGGTTATGTACATATTGGTATGGATCACTTTGCTCGCCCAGAGGACAGCTTGGCTCAGGCACAGCGCTACGGTACGCTGCAGCGCAACTTCCAGGGCTACTCAAGCCATTCCCAGTGCGACTTGATTGGTTTGGGGGTGTCGGCTATTTCTCGGGTAGACGACGTTTACGCACAAAACCCCACTCAGCTGTCCCACTATGAAGCTGCCTTAGATGAAGGTAGGCTAGCGACTGTAAAAGGGTTACTCTTAAATAAGGATGACCTAATGCGCAGAGAGGTGATTGAGCGCTTAATGTGCGATATGGCCATTGACCTTGAAGCAATAGGCCAGCGTTGGCAGATAAATGCCGCTGACTACTTTTCAACCGCTCTTGAACGGTTGAAAACCGCCGAGCAGGATGGCCTGCTAGTGCGCCAAGGCCTCTATTTACAAGCTACGCCCACCGGACGGCTGTTGATTCGGCACTTAGCCATGGCCTTCGATAATCACCTGCAACATCAGGGCAACCAACGCTACTCGAAGATTTTATAAGCGTATCGAGACACCTACCCCCTGCGCCTATGATGGCTAATAAAAAGGGAGCACCACATGTCATATCCTGCCAGCCAACGACGTTCACTGCTGCAAGAGGCGCGCTGCCAAACCTGTAGCCTAAGCTCGCTGTGCCTACCGCTTGCCCTAGAGCTTGAGGATATGAGCCAGTTCGATGCGATTATCCGCCGCCGCTCGCCGTTGAAAAAAGGCGAGCGGCTGTTTCGCCAAGGAGATCCTTTCACCAGCGTTTACGCGGTGCGCTCTGGCAGCTTGAAGCAGGTGACTAGCGAAGGGAATGGCAACGACCAGCTCACCAATTTCTTTCTACCCAGCGAGCTGGTGGGTCTGGATGGGATTGACGAAGAACACTACCCCGGCACCGTGATTGCCCTGGAAACCACCACGGTATGCGAAATTCCGTTTGACCGTTTGGACTCGCTCTCCGAGGAGCTGCCCGAACTGCGCGGCCAGCTTTACCGCAGCATGAGCAAGGAACTACGAGACGACCGGCGGATGATGCGTTTACTGTCACGCAAAACTGCCGATCAGCGGCTGGCCAGCTTTTTGATTACACTTTCTGACCGTTTTCGGCGCCGGGGCTACTCCCCCTATAGCTTCCGGCTTTCCATGTCACGGGCAGATATGGGCAACTATCTAGGCCTCGCGGTGGAGACGGTTAGCCGTATTCTTAGCCGCTTTCAGCAGCAAAACGTGGTGGCCGTCTCCGGGCGCGAGGTCAATATTTTGGATATGCAGCGCCTCATCACCCTGGCGGAAGAGGAAGCCCAGGCGGTTAACTCACGTTAAACGCCTGAATGCGCCCTTCCATCAATGCGGCCTGCTTCGCTTCCAGACCGGCAAAATCAAACAGCTCACGGTCGGCAAGCTGCGAAGGGGCAACGTTGGTCACCGCTTTGAACATACTTTCCAACCGGCCGGGGTGTTTTTTATCCCACTCCGCCAGCATCTCTTTGACAACCTGGCGCTGCATATTGGGCTGAGAGCCGCACAGGTTGCAGGGAATGATCGGAAACTCCATCAGCCTCGAAAACTCCGCAATATCCGCCTCTTTGCAGTAGGCCAGCGGGCGAATCACGATGTTTTTACCATCATCCGAGAGCAGCTTCGGTGGCATGGCTTTTAAGGTGCCTTATATGCCAAATTTTTTAAAAGAGGAAGAGTGAGTGAGTAAAGCATTACAATACAGTCACTTAATTTTCTTTCTTCTAAAGAAAACAAACACAAGCCATACAAAAAATTCATTTTTTGTAAAAAAAAGCTTTAAGCAAATGCAGTTGATCAAAATATAACCAAAGACAGCCCAGATACACCAATGTATTCTTTACAAAATCATAGGTTGATTGCTTCTATAAAATTGGTCGAAGAAACATCTACACTGCCAGTATGGTTCGAGATGACTTTACTAGACCTGTCGATATCGAGATTGTGGAAATCGAAAAGATTTAAGTCAGCTAGTTGGCTTGGACTTACATTCTGGATACCGTTAAATATGTTTTCAATACAACCCGCTTTTTGTTTTTCCCAGCCTGCCAACATGTTTTTTATATTCTGTCTTTGTAAGTTCTCCTGAGAACCACAAAGATTACATGGAATAATTGGAAATTCTACAATTGATGCCAGCTTAGCAATATCTTTCTCACGACAATAAGAAAGCGGTCTTATTACAATATTTCTGCGATCATCACTTAGCAGCTTAGGAGGCATTGCCTTTAACTTACCGTTAAAAAACATATTCAAAAAAAGAGTTTCTACAATGTCATCCATGTGATGGCCAAGAGCTATTTTTGTAGCCCCAATCTCCTCAGCAAACCCATATAGAGAACCCCTTCTAAGTCTCGAACAAAGTGAACAAGTAGTTTTCCCTTCAGGAGTTTTCTCTTTAACAATTGAATATGTATCCTTATCCATAATATAATAATCAATATTATTCTTTTTGAAGAAGCCAGGAAGAACATGCTCCGGAAAACCGGGTTGTTTTTGGTCGAGATTCACAGCGACCACATCAAAATTAATCGGTGCTACTCTCTTCAAATACAACAGAGTATCAAGCATAACAAATGAATCTTTGCCACCACTTATGGCAGCCATTACTTTGTCACCATCTTCAATCATAGAATAATCACAAACAGCTCTCCCAGCGTTAGCCCTTATTTTTTTATAAAGCTTGTTCAAATCCATATTTTCTTTAGGCTTCATAAACCACCATTAAAATAAAAGTTATAAATAAATAACAAATCAAAATCTTCATAACCAATATTCTAAATCAGATGGCATAAATTTTCGACAGATGAATTGAGATATTCGATGGGAGATAGAGTGTTTCAAATTCCTGAGCTAGCAGAAGCTTCAGATGCATGAGCATATGACCAACATTCGACATTTTGTCGATTCGCAATCTCGCTAAGTTGAGATTGGGTGCTTTGTTCGCTAGAGCTGACTCGGAGGTAGCCGATCGTCGCCAGTAATACCGGATAGTCCCGTTTGTATAGCGATGGTAGGAATCAGACCGTCGCTAACCGGCCAATAGAAGACTTTCAGATATTTCGCATATATGCCTAAATATTATATTAAATCAGATAACCCAACGACCACTATCTCATCTAATTCTGTAGACGGTTTCCCCATCAATGTAGCGACGCTGATGGCAAAGGCCCCTAACGCTCAGGAGAGCGCTAGGGGCCACTGCTTTAGAGAACCTTATTCAGCTCCCCATAGTCCCCTCCAACACGCAACATCACGGTCACGTCGTTATCATTGCGATTACGAAAGAACCAACCGTGGTTACCGGTGAACGCGGCTTCCAGTTCACCCTCATCTTCGGGCACGCCGCGTCCTTTCTCATAGCTAATCGAGTTGCCATTTCCGTCACCGTGTGTGTCGAAATTAAGTGGCCCCCCATCGGAAGCCCAAGCGAATGTCGCGACAGCGCCTTCTTCCATCGTCAGCTTGTACTCGGTGCCCTCGCCCGGTGTGAGGGTGAAGCTCACTTCATCGCCCCATGTGGCAGCTTCTTCAGTTGCCTGGGAGGCTGCCTCCTCAGCGGCCAAAGCGTCAGCAAGCGCTAAGCTAGCCTCGGGCTGCACCATCTCTTGGTCAGATACCGAGGAGGCTACTTGCTCCGGCTCTACATCTGATGCTTGTTGAGCAGCAGTGTTTGCAGCCGTGGGCTGGTTATCACTTGCTGATTCTTGAGGTGCAGTGGGTTGTGATGCCTGCATGGCAGCGGCTTCGTCATTAGCCTGGTCAAGCTCGGCCTCCTCGGCCAGTTGGGCCTTGATTTCACCCATCTCGGTCAGCCCCAACAAGCGGCCCGCGCCGGTGGGGTCGATGGCATACTCTGCGGGCAGCACCACGGTGACCAACAGGGCAATAGCTATTACCGCCGCCAGCAACGTAGATCGAAGTAATTTACCCGTCGAAGGTAACTCAGCACGGGTAGGAAGATCGGTATTGTACATTTGGGTCTCTCCTGAATTAGGCGATGAAATAGCCGGTGAGCTGATAACCGACCAGCATAAAGCCAGCGCACATCATGGCGACGTTAGCGGTATAGGCGTGGCGTAAGAAGCCATTGGTGCTTCGCCAGAACCCCATCACGATAAGGATGGCACTTAGGGCCAGTAGCTGGCCGATCTCTACCCCAACGTTGAACGCCAGGAGATTGGGGACCAATCCATCAGAAGAGATATCGTACTCAATGATCTTGCTCGACAATCCAAAGCCATGGAACAGGCCGAAGACCAACGTCGCCACCTTGGTATTGGGCTGAAAGCCGAACCAGCGCTGATACGCCCCGATGTTATCGAGCGCCTTGTAGACAACGGAGAGTCCGATGATGGCGTCAATTAGGTAGCTATTGATGCCGATATTGAAGTACACCCCTAACAGCATCGTCGTCGAGTGACCGATGGCAAAGAGGCTGACGTAAATGGCGATATGCTGCATTCGGTAGAGGAAAAAGATCACCCCTAGCAAAAACAGGATGTGGTCATACCCCGTCACCATGTGCTTGGCACCGAGATAGATGAACGAGATCAGGTGAACGCCATAGATCTCCTGGATGTACCCTTTGTCGCCTTCAGCAACGGCGTGGGCAAGGGCTTCACCACTGGCTCCCAGGAGCATCACCAGCAGTGTGAAAAGGGTCAGCGCGTGGCGTCGGGCCAAAACAGGCAAGCCGAACGCACCCCCTAGTTGGGATGGAAACATAAAACCTCCACGGGTTTGTCATTAAGTGTTGGCCGTCCAGTGGACGGCCCCAGTCATCCAGCGATGACCGGCCGTGGAGGACGCTCCAAGCGGTAGACGCGACGCAGCGGAAGACCGCTGCATTCGCCTAGCCGCAGGGCATCGCGGAAGTTCGGCTCGACGGCAATGCCCGTCCCAGGCCGATCCGCTTTTTCGTGAAAGTGACTGCCACTCTCATTATGGAGGTGGCGACTATCTTCGTGCTCGTGGCCATGGGTATGCCCATGGCCCTTCTGCACATTCTCATGGAGAGACGACTCAACGCCAACCATGCTCGCTGCCCCATGCGCACGCGCCTCACCCACACTAGTGATTACCAGGCTAGGCAGGAACAGCAACAGAAAGGTCAGATAGCCAAGGCGGTGACGCAGCCGATTGAGCATGTAGAGCAACCAGGATTAAAGTAAAAGTCAGAAAAATAGATAACCGTCTGCCTTGAATCATAGCGTTGGCAGAATAACGGCGATAGATTACCATCCCCTCCGGGGGGATAGGAATATAATAAGGGAAAAGAAAATGACAATGCATACTCACCAGTCACATCCCGATATCGTCAAGCGCCTGAACCGCGCTCGGGGGCACCTTTCGAGTGTGACCCAGATGGTAGAGGATGGACGCCACTGTCTGGACATCGCTCAACAACTCCATGCGGTAGAAAAAGCCATTCAGCAAGCTAAACGCACCTTAGTGCTGGATCACATCGACCACTGCCTAGACGAAGCCCTGGGTACTCAGAATCAAACGCAACGGGCACGGGCTGAAGAGTTCAAGACGATTGCACGCTACCTGTAAGCGCTTTTAGGCACCCCTCATTTGAGGAAGTTCTATGCTCGATGTACTCGCCCACCGCGTCTACCGCCATCTCTTTCTAGCGCAGGTCATTGCACTGATCGGCACTGGCCTGACCACGGTTGCTCTGGCGTTGCTGGCTCACGATCTTGCTGAAGGTCAGGCGGGCGTCGTGCTAGGCACGGCGCTGGCGATCAAGATGGTCGCTTACGTGGGCATTGCCCCTTTGGTCGGCGCTTATGCATCACGCCTGCCTCGGCGCACCTTATTGGTTAGCCTGGACTTGCTGCGTGCAGCCGTGGTTTGCGCACTGCCTTTTGTTACCGAAGTGTGGCAGATCTATGTGCTGATCTTTCTGCTCAATGCTTGTTCAGCTGGCTTTACGCCCGTTTTCCAGGCGATGATCCCTGACATTCTCGAAGACGAAGAGCAGTACACACGAGCATTGTCCCTGTCGCGTCTCGCCTATGATTTAGAGAACCTTCTTAGCCCGATGGCGGCGGCGGCATTGCTGATGGTGATGGGTTTTGATGTCCTGTTTGTAATCAATGCTCTGGCCTTCGTTATCTCTGCCGCCCTGGTTATATCGGTGATCCTGCCTGCGTCTCACCCCCTAGAGGAAGCCCCCGGCGTCTGGCGTCGCGTTACTCATGGTATGCGGATTTACCTGAAGACGCCCCGGTTGCGCGGGCTACTGGCGTTGAACCTGGCTGTTTCAGCCGCCGGGGCCATGCAGATCGTCAACACGGTGGTACTCGTACGCTCGGTGTTGAATTTGGGCGAGAAAGAAGTCGCACTGGCCTTTGCCGCCGCAGGCGGGGGCTCCATGCTAATAGCCTTACTGCTGCCCAAGGTGCTGGAACGGGTGTCCGAGCGGCCAGTCATGCTGCTGGGTGGCGTTATGATGGCACTCAGCCTCTACCTGGGCTGGCTGGGCCCATCGTTTGCGGGGCTTGTCGGGCTATGGTTACTGCTGGGCGCTGGGGCCTCGTTGGTCATGACCCCCTCCGGACGCCTGCTCAAACGCTCGTGTCAGCCGGTGGATCGTCCAGCGCTGTTTGCTGCCCAGTTCTCGTTGTCACACAGCTGTTGGCTAGTCACCTATCCGTTGGCAGGCTGGCTGGGAGTGAACCTGGGACTGACGGGTACGTTCGCTTTGCTGGGAACGGTGGCCCTGGCGGCAACGGGGCTCGCGGCCCTTATCTGGCACGCACATGACCCGATGGCTCTTGAGCACGAGCACGCTGCCCAAAGTCACACCCACCTGCACTACCACGATGAACATCATCAGCACGAACATGAGGGATGGGAGGGGCCGGAACCTCATCGCCATTCCCACCATCATTCCCCAGGCTCACATGGGCACGTCTTTGTTATCGATGACCACCATTCCCATTGGCCATCGTAAAACGAGTAAGGACGCGGGCTTGGGAAATAAACGTGGGATGCGAACTGCCAATCTTACTAACGCGGGTATACAACATGCTCACCTTTTATTAAGGCGTAATATTAATAGGAGGTTTTTGCGCAAAGTAAGCTTTAACAGGCTTGCTAAGTGCTTAATCTAATATTTTCGTGTATTATCGATGCAAGAATCTCGGGCACGGATGGAACCATGGCAAGAAGGCGCTTTATTGCTTCACTTTCTGACTCTGAACAGCAGGCGCTGACCTCTGCTTATCAACATGGTGAGAAGCGCGCCTTACGTCGTCGTGCTCATGCCATCCTGTTAAGCCATCAAGGCCATACCATCAATCAAATCAGCGAGATACTACAGGTTCGTCGCGATGCCGTATCACGATGGCTCAAGCAATGGGAAACGTCGGGCCTTGATGGTCTAATCGATAAGCCGCGCAGTGGTCGAACGCCTGCCTTGGATGACAATGACCATCAGCGACTGCAGGAGCTGGTCGCAGAACAGCCCCATCAGCTCCGCTCCTTGCACGCCCGCTTTCAGGAGGAGACGGGGAAAAAGGTCAGCATGGTGACGCTCCGCAGGGCGCTTAAAAAAAAATAGGCTCAGCTTCAAGCGTATTCGGCATTCATTGAAGGCACGCCG
>NZ_FODB01000067.1 GCF_900110265.1 Vreelandella aquamarina
ACAGCTTCCTTCAGATTCCGCCTCACGACGAACACCCTTGCTGTTCAGCTAACGGTTCCCGCTATCAGGGTCCGTAGGGGACTTTCACCCCCAAGTCATCCGGCCAACCACCACGGCGGACCGGATAGCGCCTAATTGGCGCTGCGCGCCATGCCTGGCGCACCATAAAAAAAGTCCCCCGAAGGGGACCCAGGTGGAGCACGCCAGCTCACTCGGTGGGTTGCCAGGCATCGCCTTAGCAACGTTGCAAAGAAGGGAGAGCATCGAGTGTCGTCATGCAAGCGACCTAAATGACTCTGTTCATTTGCTGCTTACCGTTTATGTAGCGAGCCGCATGCCAATAAATATATTTCTACTTAAATACATAGAGTTATAAAAAATAAACCGTATTCGAAAGACGCGCATCGCTTGCCAGACGGCAAAAACGCACCATCAGTGCACAATTGTTGCTGCGTTGCTCCATAACGAATCATGCCAGCGCCGTCGACGGATAGCGCTACTGGCACACCTGGTTGCGGCCCCCGCGTTTGGCGCGGTAAAGCGCCTCATCCGCCAATACCAGTAAACGATCCCGATCTTGATCTGATGCATCGAGGCTGCACACCATGTGCTCAACACCCATCATGGCATCGACAATTAAAATATCGGGGGCTCTTTGTTAATCTCCTTGCACGCAGCCAGAACCGAGGAGAACAGGCGCACCACGTAGCTGAAGTTTGTCAACTGCTCCAGGATATGCTGCCTAGCGTTGGGTCCTGTTCAATTAGCAGTTAATGTCAATGTATGCATTTATTCAGCTGCTGTCGTTAGCTGTATCGATATTTCACATTTAAAACGGCTACCGTGCCAATATACGTTTAACTCTCCATGGAAAAGTGCGTATGACTAAGCCCCACATCATCTATATCACTGGCGGTGCCCAAGGAATTGGTCTCGGTATCGCCCACACCCTGCTCACCGACGGCTATCGCGTTGCTATTACAGATATTGATAAAGAAGCCCTAAGTGCGGCCGCTGAACGACTACCCCGCCGTGAGAACCTGCTAACACTAATGGCGGATGTCAGCGATGAAGCCCAAGTGGCAGCCAGCCTCGAAAAAACCGTCGGCCACTTTGGCCAGCTCAACGGCATCGTGCATAACGCGGGCCTTGCCGACCCCTTCCATGGCCCGGTGGAGCAGCTCTCGCTAGAGACATGGCAGGCCTACTTAAACACTAACCTCACCGGCGCCTTTTTGTGCGCCAAGCATGGGGCTGCTTATCTACGCCCGCACGGCGGCAGTATGGTGCTGATGGCCTCGTCACGCGCCATCCAATCCGAGCCGGATACCGAAGCCTACGCCGCTAGCAAAGGTGGCATTGTCGCGTTGACCCACGCGCTAGCGGTCAGCCTAGGCCCGGATATTCGCGTCAACGCCGTTAGCCCTGGCTGGATCGAGGTCAGCGACTGGCAAAAACCCAGCCGCCAGCAGCCGGTGGAGCACCGCGCCATCGATCGTGACCAGCATCCGGTGGGGCGCGTGGGCACTCCCGAAGATATTGCCGCGCTCACCCGCTTTCTTCTCTCCAAAGAATCCGGCTTTATCACCGGGCAGAACTTTGTCGCCGACGGCGGGATGACGCGCAAAATGATTTATGCCGAGTAGCGGCACCGCCCATCAAAAAATCCCATTAAAAAAGGCCATCCGCGGATGGCCTTTCGCCTTTCAAAAACGTACCGCTATGGCGTGACGATAATTTTCACCTGCGCCTTATCGTTCAGCAACGCCTCAAAGCCCTCCTCCACGATATCCGCCAGCGGAATGCGTTGAGTGACCATATCCTCGGCGCGGAAGTAGCCCCGCTGCATCAGCGCCATCACCGCTGGGTACACATGGCGATAGGCAATGATGCCTTTCATGGTGCGCTCTTTGATGACGAGGTCATTAGGCTGAAAACTGGCCTCTCCCTCCCAAATACTCACCACCACCACTTCGCCGCCCTCGTGAGTGCTGTGCAGCGCTTGGTTGAGCACGGCGGGAATGCCGGTCACTTCGAAGGCCACGTCCACCCCGCCGCCGCTCAAGGCGTGCAGTTTCTCCACCGCGTCCTCTTGCTGTGGGTCGATGACCATGGCTCCCAGCGCTTCGGCTTTGGCCTTACGAGATGGCGCGACTTCCACCGCATAAATCTGTGCAGCCCCGGCGGCTTTAAGCGCTTCGATGGTCATTAAGCCAATCGGGCCCGCACCAAACACCACGGCACTATCACCCGCTTTTAGGCAGCTCTGGCGCACCGCATGCAGCGCAACCGCCGCAGGCTCGACCAGCGCCCCCTGTTCAAAGCTGAGGTCATCCGGCAGTTTGTGCACCATATGCTCACCCATCACGGTGAACTCCGAAAATCCGCCGCCTCCGCCGGAGAGGCCGTGAAAGCCCAGCAGAGGCGTCAGGTTGTAGCGCTCCATCTGGTAAGCGCCATCCTTGTTAGGTGAAAGGATCGGCTCAATGGCCACACGGTCGCCTACCTTCACCCGCGTCACTTTCTCACCAACCTCCACCACTTCGCCCGCAAACTCATGGCCCATGATAATCGGTGCCTGTTCGCCGCTAATGGGGTGCGGTTTGCCTACCGGAATAAAAATCGGCCCGGCCGCATACTCGTGTAAATCGCTGCCGCAAATACCGCAGGCGGCGACTTTCACTTTCACCGCATGGGGGTCGTTGATGGTAGGCACCGGCACGTGCTCAACGCGCAGATCTTTAGCGGCATACCACACTGCGGCCTGCATCTGCGGCTGATTCGTTGACTGACTCATAAGTATCCCTTCCTGTTAAGACACATAGCTTTTAAGACACATGGTGAACCGGCTGCAGCCCATAGACGGGGGTATCTAGTCCTTCCATACGCGCCTTCAACTGCAGCGCCAAATAGTGAGAGTAGTGCCGGGACTGATGCAGGTTGCCACCGTGGAACCACAGCGCCTCTTGTTGGGTGGGCTTCCACATATTGCGCAGCTCGCCTTCCCACGGGCCGGGGTCTTTGGTGGTGTCAGAGCCTAATCCCCAACATTTGCCCACCTTGTCCGCCACCTCTTGAGAAATCAGTCGAGCCGCCCACCCATTCATCGAGCCATAGCCAGTGGCGTAGACGATCAGATCAGCGTCCAATTCGCTGCCGTCGGTGAGCGTGATCGAGCGCGGATTGATCCGCTCGATACCCACACCGCTGCGTAGTTTGATATCGCCGTTGGCGACCAGGTCACAGGCCCCCACATCGATGTAGTAGCCCGAGCCACGACGCAGGTATTTCAAAAACAGGCCAGACTCATCGTCACCGAAATCGAGCATAAAGCCCGCGTCTTCGAGTTTTTGGTAAAACTCAGCGTCGCGCTGTTTAATCGCCTCAAACGCCGGGCGCTGGAAGTCAGGCAGCACTTTGTAAGGAATGGAGGCAAACAGCAGGTCGGCTTTTTCGTGGGTCAACCCGCCAGCTACCGCCTCTTCCGAGTAGAGCGGCCCCAGCACTTCTTCCATCAATGAATCCGACTTAACGATATGGGTCGAGGAGCGCTGGAGCATGGTGACATCGGCATCGTGCTCCCAGAGCGCTGCGGCAATATCGTGAGCCGAGTTATTCGAGCCCACGATCACGCACTTTTTACCCGCGTAAGCATCCGGCCCTGGGTGCTGGCTGGAGTGCTGCTGCTCGCCTTCGAAGCTTTCCGAGCCTGCAAACTTGGGTACGTTAGGCATACCGGACATCCCGGTAGCCATCACCAGCTGTTTAGGGCGTAGCGTAATCTCTTCACCGTTGCGCTTCACGTTCACGATCCACTCGCCTGCGGCTTCATCGAAGCGTGCATTGTCGCAGGTCGTGGAACTCCAATAATTGAGCTCCATCACCTTTGTGTACATTTCCAGCCAATCGCCCACTTTGTCTTTCGGGGCAAACACCGGCCAGTTCTCCGGGAAAGGAATGTAGGGCAGGTGGTCGTACCATACCGGGTCGTGCAGGCAGAGGGATTTATAGCGCTTGCGCCAGGAATCCCCTGCACGCTCGTTGCGCTCGATGATGATGGTGGGCACGCCCATTTGCTTTAGCCGCGCCCCCAGGCCAATACCGCCCTGGCCACCGCCAATGATCACGCAGTAGGGCTGGCGCGTGTAACCCAGCTCAGCCTCTTCCCGCTCGCGGGCTTCCAGCCAGGTTTCACGCTGTTTATTGGCACCATGCTCGGCCCCTTTAGGGCGATGGTGGTTGCGCGGTTCGGGAAAATCGTCCAGCGCCTGCATGGTGGTCAGCAGTGTCCAGCACTTGCCGTTCTTCAGGCGCACATAGCCTTTTCCGCTGGCAATAGCTGTTTTAAACGTGAACCACGCCTCGACGGTATCGCCGTTTTCGCTGGCCTCCCCGTCAAGCTGCCACTGGGAGGGCTGGGTATTGGCCAGCGTGGCATCAAGCATTGCCTGGATTTCCTCCTTGCCTTCGCAGGTTTTTAGATTCCAGGTAAACGCCAGAAAATCGCGCCAGTAGCATTCGTCGTTGAATAGCGTCAGTACGCGTTGGATATCGCGAGCCTGCAGCGCTTCATCAAACTCCTTTAGCCATGCGTTGACGGTGCTGGTGGCGCGGGATGGGGTTCTTACCTCTGTATGAGTCATCGCGGGTACTCCAAGGTCGTTGTTATTGTTGAACTGTCGATAAGACACTCAACCCTAAGCACCCGCCGTGCCAAATGCGTTAAATAGGCAATAAGCGATTGAAAAACATAAGTAATTTAGCATCCACACAGCGCTATAAAACAGCGCAAACCGCGTACACCTGTCACGTCGTGTGTACGGCTAACGTTACAGGTGTAACGCACGACTAACGGCGTAATACACCCTCGTTGACACCCTCTACAAAGCGCATAGGCTGGAAGTACAACAATAATTGTGTGTGGATTCGCCATGCCAACGCCATCACTACCACCGACACGCTTGGCCTCTGTGCAGCGCCAGCATATCGAGCACATCTTCCAGCTCGGTGAAGGGCTCGATGCGCCGCAGCTACCGGCGCAGGCCACCATCCGCCGCTCTTGGCTGCGCTGCCTCAACGAGTACCAACTCGACCCCACGCAGCCGCGCCCTGCCCGGGTGGTGCCCCAGCAAACCTTGATCGAACACCGGGAATCCGTCGATGAGCTGCTGCACGTCGCCCGCGCCGGGGTCGAGCAGCTCTACGGGCAAATCGCCCAGCTCGGCTACGTGCTGCTCCTCACCGATCATCGCGGCATTACCGTGGAGTTTCGCGGCAACCCTAACCAAGACCAGCAGCTGCGCAAAGCGGGCCTCTATTTAGGCGCCGACTGGGACGAGCGCTTCGCGGGTACCTGCGCCGTAGGTACCTGTCTGCACGACCGCCAAGCGATCATTTGCCACCACCAGGAGCACTTCGACGCCACGCATATTTCGCTCACCTGCACCGCCGCCCCCATCGCCGACCCGCAAGGCAACGTGATGGCCGTGCTGGATATCTCTGCGCTGCAGTCGCCCACTCAGCATGAGAGTCAGAACTTCAGCCTATCGCTGGTGACGCTCTACGCCCGCATGATCGAAGACGCCTACTTTCTGCAGCGCTACCGCGACTGCCTAATGGTGCGCTTAGATACCTCGCGGGAATTTGTGCATGTGAACGGGCGTGGGCTTATCGCCATTGAAGAGAACGGCCAGGTTATTGCCGCCAATGCCGTCGGCCGCGAACTGATCAGTACGCACCAACAGCGCTGGCCGCCGTGGTCTGCTCAACACGTACCGATGCTCAGCGAACTGTTTGAGTGCGAAATTGCCGATGTGCTGAGTATCAACAGCGCGACCAACGACCAGCTCAGGGCGTTTCGCGCCCGCGCCAGCAACGCCATCTACTTTATTAGCCTGCTGGAGCCGCGCAGGCCGCGCATCGCACCACTCGGAAAGCCCGCCTCCTCGTTGCCAACAGCGCTAGAACGGCTGGGGGCCGACGACCCCGCTATACGTAAAGTGCAGAAATTGGCCGAACGGCTGCGTAACGAAGCCAGTGTCAACGTGCTGATCAGTGGTGAAACCGGTACCGGCAAAGAAGTGGTTGCCCGTGCGCTGCACGATAGCGGCAACCGCGCCAAAGGCCCCTTTATTGCGGTGAACTGTGCGGCGATTCCCGAAGCGCTGATCGAAAGCGAGCTGTTCGGCTACGAACCCGGCGCGTTTACCGGCGGGCGAGCAAAAGGTATGCGCGGGCTGATCCCTCAGGCCCATGGCGGCACGCTGTTTTTAGATGAGATCGGCGATATGCCGCTGGCGCTGCAAACCCGCCTTCTGCGGGTACTGGCCGAGCGGGAAGTGATGCCGCTGGGGGCGAACAAACCGGAAAAAGTCGACATTCGAGTAATCACCGCTACCCACCGCCACATCGATACCATGATTGCGCAGGGCGAGTTTCGTGAAGACCTCTACTACCGCCTGAACGGTGCCCAACTGCGCTTACCACCGCTGCGCGAACGCGCCGATAAGCTCTACGTGATTCGCCAAGTATTCAGCGATGTGGTGAGCGAACGCGGCGGAAGCTCCGCCCCTCGGCTGCGGGCCGACGCCATCAGCGCCCTACTCGCCTACGCCTGGCCCGGCAATATTCGTCAGCTAAAAAACGCCCTGGCGTTTGCACTCGCTACCGCCGAGAGCGATGAAATCACCGTTTACGACCTGCCTGAACAGTGCCTAAGCCAACGCATTACTCGCACACCTGCGATAACCGCGCCTGAAAGCGAGGCCACTGATTGCCACCTTGTGACACGGCTGCAGCAACACCAATGGAACATTAGCGCCGTGGCACGCGAGCTGGGGGTTTCACGGCCAACGGTGTATCGGCAAATGCAGCGCCAAGGCATCGTACCGCCGAATAAGGCCTGACAGCGGACGGCGCTTGGCCTGGGCGGTCAGCCTCACGTACACTTGTTTGAATCTAATAGTCACCACGCTTCCAATAAGCCGAGGCCCACTATGGCGTTTGATTCCACTTCTTCGTATATCGCAACCAATGCGCTTAAACAGGCGGTGAATGCTGCCGTGGTGCTTGAGCGCCCGCTGCTGATCAAAGGCGAGCCAGGCACCGGCAAAACCTTATTAGCAGAAGAGCTGGCAGAATCCCTCGGCACCAAGCTGATCACTTGGCACATTAAATCCAGTACTAAAGCCGCTCAAGGGCTGTATGAGTACGATGCGGTGAGCCGCCTGCGGGATTCACAGCTAGGTGTAGAAGGTGTTGAGAACGTCGCTAACTACATCAAGCCCGGCAAACTGTGGGAAGCGTTTACCGCTGATGAGCGGGTGGTCCTACTGATTGATGAAATCGACAAGGCAGATATCGAATTCCCCAACGACCTGCTCCAAGAGCTGGACCGTATGGAGTTTCACGTCTACGAAACCGGTGAAACCATCCGCGCCGAAAAGCGCCCGATCATTGTCATCACCTCCAACAACGAAAAAGAGCTGCCGGATGCCTTTCTGCGCCGCTGCTTTTTCCACTATATCGAATTCCCCGACCGCGAAACCATGCAGGCCATCGTCGATGTTCACTTCCCGAACATTGCCCCAAAACTGGTCAGCGAGGCGCTGGAAGTCTTCTTTGACCTGCGCAGCGCACCTGGCCTCAAGAAAAAGCCCTCAACCTCAGAGCTGGTCGACTGGCTCAAGCTGTTGATGGCCGACGAGCTGGCACAAGAAGCGCTCTACCACCGCGACCCCGCCAAGGCGCTGCCGCCCATGGCCGGTGCGCTGGTCAAGAACGAGCAGGATACCCACCTGCTTGAACGCTTGGCCTTTATGATGCGCCGCCAGAAAAACAGCGGGCGCTAAGCCATGTTCATCGGCTTGTTCGAGACCCTCAAACGCGCAGGCGTACCCGTTTCACTGCGGGAGCTGTTGGACCTTCACGCGGTGGTGGAGCGCGGCGTGGTGTTTGCCGATATGGAGGCGTTTTATCAGGTGGCGCGTACGGTGATGGTCAAAGATGAGCGCCATTTTGACCGCTTCGATCGCGCCTTTGCGGCCTGGTTTAAGGGCCTTGAGGACATGGACGCCGCCATCGAAGCGCTGATTCCCGATGAGTGGCTGCGCCGCGAATTCGAGAAACAGCTCACCGACGAGGAGAAGGCCAAGATCGAATCGCTAGGCGGGCTCGAAGAGCTCATCGAGACCTTCAAGAAGCGCCTGGAAGAGCAGAAAGAGCGCCACGCGGGGGGCAACAAGTGGATTGGCACCGGCGGCACCAGCCCCTTTGGGGCCTACGGCTACAACCCGGAAGGCATTCGAATTGGGCAAGATGGCTCCCGCCACCGCCGCGCCACCAAAGTATGGGACGAGCGACGCTTTCGCGATTACGACGACTCGCTGGAGCTGGGCACCCGCAACATCAAAATGGCCCTGCGACGGCTGCGCAAATTCGCCCGCCAGGGCGCTCGGGACGAGTTCGATGTGGACGGCACCATTCGCGAAACCGCCCGCGATGCCGGACTGCTCAATATCCAGATGCGCCCGGAGCGCCACAATGCGGTCAAGGCGCTGCTGTTTCTGGACGTGGGCGGCTCCATGGATGACCACATTCGCGTCTGCGAAGAGCTCTTTTCTGCGGCACGCTCCGAGTTCAAGCACCTGGAGCACTACTACTTCCATAACTGCCTCTACGAAGGCGTCTGGAAAAACAACCTGCACCGTGGCAACGAACGCATCCCTACCATGGATGTGCTGCACACCTACGGCGCCGATTACCAAGTGGTGATCGTAGGCGACGCCGCCATGTCGCCTTACGAGGTCACGCATCGCGGCGGTAGCGTCGAGCACTTTAACGACGAAGCCGGCGGCGTGTGGCTCAAACGCTTGGCCGAGAAATTCCCCCGTTTAGCCTGGCTAAACCCGATGCCTCCCAGGGCTTGGGAATATACCTACTCCACCCAGTTGATCCGCGAACTCATCGACGACCGTATGTACCCGATGACGCTGGAAGGGCTGGAAACCGCTATGCGCGAATTGGCGAAGTAGCGTTTGCCCACCCAACGCCGTTGCTTGGGTGGGGTATTCCAAACCTTCGACAAACGATAGCGTTTTACTCCCTGATCACGTGCCCTAGCCACGCTATTGAGAACATGACAACAGCGTGCAAGCTAGTCGCGAATAATGGAACGTCGCGTTGCCTTAAAGCGTCGCAGGCACGTTATTGATCCCGGTTAAAAATGCCTCTTTAGCCTGAGCAAACGCAGCCGCATCGTGTTTAAAGCGACGCAAAATCAGTGCTTCATCCAGTGCTAACGTGGGCGATAGCGCCTCAAGGCTCTTGGCAGGATGGCGCGCCGACAGCCCAATATGCTGGCCATTATCCGCCGCGAACCAGCGTTTGAAGCCGCACTTCTGATAGAACGCTTTCTCTTTTTCATCCTGCGCATCGATGCGCAGCGGAGCCTTCAGACTGAGCTCGCTCAACAAACGAGCTTTTGCACCTTTTGCAAACTCGCAGGCGTGAGTCACGGTCATGCCCTCGCCCGCTTCATCCAGCACCAGCAGGGCTAGCGCCAGCGGCTTTCCAGCACCGTCTACACCCGCCAAAAGGCGTGCGCCTTCTTGGGCAAACAGTACATTTTTAGTACCGGTAAACACTACCAGCGGCGTTAGGCCTGCCTGCTGGCCATACACCTCAGCACATAGCTTGGCCAAACACGCATCACGCGGCTCACTCTGACTTACATGGACTACCTTCATAACGCTCTCTCGTTGCGTTCAATCACCCCGCCACTTCTTTACCTTACAACAAGCGCTGGCGAGCTATAAAAGCCCGCCAGCGTAGAGCAAAGCGCGTGATGACACCAGTTTAACTGGGAGATTTTGCCATTGAACGAGAGGCGACAAGCTGCGTTGTCAGTACGATACTTCCTAACCCAATACCCAATAAATCCGTCATCCAGCCACCGGCGATCATCGCCAGCGCTGCTAATAGAAGAATCAGGCGCTGCAAAACATTCGTGCGTCCACTCATAAAGTAGCCTTGTACCGCCGCCGCCAGCAGGTAAATCCCAATGCTCGCCGTGATCACTACCCGGAGGATTTCCCACCAGTGACCATCCATCAACAGCGCAGGGCTGTAGAAGAACATAAATGGAACAATGAACGCAGATAGCCCGAACTTAAACGATGTCATGGCCGTTTTAAGAGGATCCGTATTGGCAATGGCAGAGGCTGCATAGCCTGCCAAGGCCACTGGCGGAGTAATCGCAGAGAGCACGGCATAATAAAAAACAAAGAAATGGGCCACCAGCGGTGGAATACCAATTTGCTGCAATCCGGGTGCTACCACGGAAGCAGCGACGGCATAGGCGGCTGTCGTAGGCATGCCCATTCCCAGCAAAATAGAAATACACATAGCGAAAAAGAGCGCTAGAAAATGGCTAGCATCAGCAATGCCTAGCAGCATTGAAGCAAACCGCGCGCCAACGCCCGTTAATGAGATCACCCCTACAATAATGCCCGCACAGGCACATACGGCAATCAATGGAACCGCCATACGGGCACCCAAGGAAAGCGCATTAAGCAAGGCCTTAGGTCCCATCCAGTGAGGAGTGAACCAGGAAACCACCGCTGCACTGATCATGGCCAGCGTGCCCGCACGAATGACGGAGTAGCCCATAAATAGCGTGCCAACCAGAATGATGATGGGTAAAAATAGGTAGACCTGCTTCACCATATCTTTAAAAACAGGCAGTTGGTCTTTTGCCAAGCCCTGCATGCCATCTCGACGGGCCTCCAGATCCACCATCAAATAAATAGATAGAAAATAGAGCCCGGCAGGGATTAAAGCGGCAATGGCGATATCGGTATAAGGAATACCGGTAATTTCAGCCATAATAAAGGCACCAGCGCCCATAATGGGCGGTACGATTTGTCCGCCCGTAGACGCGGCCGCCTCAATCCCCCCTGCGCTGCGCGGGTGATACCCCACACGCTTCATGAGCGGAATAGTCAGCGAACCAGTGGCTACCACGTTGCCCGCAGACGTTCCGTTGATCATCCCCATTAAACCAGATGCAAAGACGGCTACTTTGGCAGGCCCACCACGGGAGCGCCCCGCTGCAGCAAAGGCAAAATTGACAAAGTAGTCACCCACCTTGGACGCTTGTAAAAACGCGGCAAAGGTAATGAATAGAATGATATACGTTGACGACACCGCCGTTGTCGGGCCAAGAATCCCATTGTCGGTATAGAGATAGGAGAAGAAGCGCGGTGCGCCATAGCCCTGATGCTCAAGAATGCCAGGCAGTAACGGTCCAGCAAACGCATACACCAAAAACACCCCGGTGATGACAATCAATGCTAGCCCCGCTACGCGACGCGTTAACTCCATAATCAACGCAACACCAACAACGGACACAAGCAGTTCCGTTTGGCCCACTAGTGGCATACCTGCCACCATACGCCAGCGATCAATAACAAAGATTAAGTAAGCAGCGACCAAAATAGAAGCCACCATCAAAATCCAATCAGCCCAGTGAATATGTTTATCATCACTGCGCCACGTCCAACTACTGAGAAGTGCGCATGTCGTAGCGATGACTAATGCCCAACTAAGCTGATATAAGGGCGCGGTCACTGATGCAACTTCCTGCATATCTCGCAACCACCAGGCATATACCATGCATAGCGCTGCGTAACCAAGAGCAGTACCACTAATAGCTAACGCTAGCCACTCAGTGGGTGAACGTCGATGGACCTGGGTGTCACGTTCAAGCGTCACAGCGGCAGTTAAAGCAAACCCAACTACCAAGCCCCCAGCAACGTGAAGTATCCGAAATGTCCAAGTCTCGATGGGCGAGACATTCAAGGCATATAGGTGCATTGAGGTAAACAAAACACACGCAAGGAAAATAATGCTGCCGGTCATCCCGGACAGCAGCCGTTCATTATGGGCAACGGGCACATCCGACACACTATCGGTGCGGATGATGGGCTGCACTTCTGGAGTATTGTTACTCATGCTGTCCTACCTTCTAGGCCGACTGAGCCTGGGGATGAAGGCGTGCGAGTTATACCCGCACGCAATATGCCGTTTTAATTAACCTTTCAAATCGTCGTCAATCTCTACGCCATTTTCTTCAAACCAGCGGACAGCTCCCGGATGCCAGGGAATAAAAGCGTTGTGCTTAGCGTTCTCAGGTAGAGTTTCAATAGCAGCGCCATGTACCTGCATCATCCGGTCGTTATTCTCCATCACCGCCTTCGTCACTTCATACACCAGCGAATCAGGCATATCTTTATGCGTAATGGCAACGTTCCACAGCGATACCGCAGAGGTATCCTCTTCTAAGCTGCTATAAATAGAGGCAGGTATCACGGAAGCAGACAGTTCAGGGAACTGCTCGGCAAATACGGCGATTTCATCGGGGGAAAACGAGAAAATATTGACATCAGCCTGAGCTTCTAGCTGACTAAATGCAGATACCGGCATGCCAGAAGCAAAGGCAAACGCATCTAGCAATCCATCCTGTACCTGCCCCGCTTGATCGGCTGCTCCGGCATTACGTGTCTCGACGTCCAAACCTAAAGCATCAAAAAGCTGGGGATAATACAGATCCCCGGTACCGCCAGCAGGGCCAATCCCCACCGTTTTGCCATCTAAATCAGCGATGGACTCAATTCCGGAACTTTCTAGAGCAATCACCTGAAGGGCGGTCTGGTACATCGGAAATACTGCCCGAATGTCAGTATGCTCGACACCTGGAGCCAGGGCACTTTCACCAACCCAAGCTTGGTAAGCAGGCCCCATGGTCACCATACCGAACTCGTGTTCACCCATTTGCACTAGCGTCACGTTTTGGACTGGCCCACCGGTGACCTCTGCTCCGAAATTGGCGCCAGTCGCCTCACTGGCTATATTTCCCCAACCCGAGCCATAGATGTAATAGGTCGCACCTTGGCTACCGGTACCAATCGTAAGACTGTTTGGCCAATCACTACGATCATCAGCAAGGGCGTTGCCCGCAACGGCAGTGAACAATGCACTCGTTAAAAGTGTTGTGAACGTTTTCATAGGAATACTCCATTAATGTTGTTGTTGTCACTGTTGCTATGAATGCTGCGTTCGTTATGTAGAAAAGAATAAAGTCATCATGAGTTAGCGTGAGAAAACACCTCCTTGGGTAGGTTATTTATTTGATTCACCGTCATTAATCGCGCCAACGCTTCACAGCGATCTTCAATCAGCTTGTTGGTGTGAGCGATGGCATCCACTAATAAGACAGGGCCGTCTACCAGTGAAAATGCAGCAGTAACACCCGCTTGATAGGCATTCTGCCAGCCGTCACCTAAACTGCCTGCAAGCACCACGACGGGAACACCTTGTACCGCCGCTGCTTTAGAGACGCCAATAGGCGTTTTCCCGGCAAGACTCTGCCCATCTAGCCGACCTTCTCCCGTCACCACCCAATCGCATTTCTTTAAAAGGCAATCAAATTGGCAATGCCTCATGACAAGCTCGATACCAGGCGTTAGCTCGGCACCCAACGCAACCTGGGCAGCGAACCCCATTCCCCCGGCCGCGCCCGCACCAGGAAAATCGACCAATGGCTTATCCAGCGCCAGACAAAGACACCGTGCAAAGTTCGCTAATGCGCGATCCAACCTTGTGACCGAGCCAGCTGCGACTCCTTTTTGTGGACCAAAAATCGCGGTGGCCCCGTTTTGACCGAGCAAAGGGTTACTAACATCCACCGCAGCAGTAAATGACACGCTGGCAAGCCTAGGATCTAGCGCATCCAGCGCCACGCGCTGAACCCTTTCCAGTGCGGCGGCTCCTAAAGGCAGGCAGTGGCCCTCTGCATCCAGAAGCTGTGCGCCTAAGGCCGTTAACATGCCTGCACCGGCGTCGTTGGTAGCGCTTCCTCCTAACGTCAGCACAATATGCTGAACCTGTTTGTCCAGCGCTTCGCGGATAAGCTGGCCAACGCCAAAGGTGCTAGCACGCTCCACAGCACCTGGCTTGCTCGCCATATCAGCACATAACCCACTTGCCTGCGCCAGTTCTATAAATGCCGTCGCATTCTGCTCATCCCACCCCCACGCCGCCTGATGCTCACGACCATATGCGTCAATGACAGAACGCGTTTGCCGCGTGGCATAACCGCTGACTAACAGAACATCCAATGTTCCTTCTCCACCATCAGCAAGCGGGCATTGAGTAATCTGAGCATCGGGGCAGCCGCGCTTGAAACCACGCGCCATGGCTGCAGCGGCTTCAGTCGCGCTAAGCGATCCTTTATAGCTATCTGGCGCTATCAAAATGTTCATGACGATTGCTTACGCCTGGCTTTCAATATCAGAACAAATAGCGAGAGTGACATCGTGGGTAGTAGCCGTACCTCCAAGATCCTTGGTCTGTAATCCTGAAGCCGTTAGACGCTCAATGGCTGCCATAAGACGCTCAGCGGCTAACTGTTCGCCCAGATGCTCCAGCATCATGACCGCGGTCCAGAAAGAACCCACAGGGTTGGCTATGCCCTGCCCCGCAATATCAAAGGCAGAGCCGTGGATGGGCTCAAACATCGAGGGGAACTGACGTTCTGGATTGAGGTTTGCCGTAGGAGCAATCCCTAAGCTGCCTGAAAGCGCAGCGGCTAAATCGGAGAGAATATCGGCATGCAAATTAGTCGCTACCACCACGTCAAGCGTTTCAGGTTTCAGCACCATGCGCGTAGTCACCGCATCCACCAACTCACGGTCAATGGAAACATCGGGATACTCTTTGGCCACTTCAAAAAAGATTTCATCCCACAGCACCATACCGTGACGTTGAGCATTGGATTTAGTAACCAGAGTAAGCTGCTTACGGGGCCGACTTTGGGCCATCTCGAAGGCAAAGCGGTGGATACGCTCGATACCTTTGCGAGAGAAAATCGACACTTCTGTCGCTACTTCGTCCGGTAAACCACGATGAACGCGCCCACCGTTGCCTGAATACTCCCCTTCGCTATTCTCACGAATGATGACCCAGTCAATCTTATCGGCATGCTGCAACCGGCTGTTGACGCCTGGTAAAACGCGAGCAGGACGCACATTGGCGTATTGGTCAAACCCCTGACAAATGGCTAACCGCAGTTCCCAAAGTGAAATATGGTCGGGTACTTGCTGGCTGCCTACCGCGCCAAAATAAATGGCATCAAACGTCGCTAATTTTTCAAGGCCACCTTCAGGAATGTACTGGCCTTGATCCAGGTACCGCTGGGAGCTCCAATCAAACTCCTCAAAATTAAAGGTAAAATCACCGTTCTTCTTCGCCAGCGCTTCAAGCACTTTTTTGCCAGCGCCAATTACTTCTGTACCAATACCATCACCAGGAATGACTGCAACGTTATGTGTTCGCATGAGATGCTCCTACTTGTTAAGGGCTTATTGTGTGAACCTGAACGCATCCTAGGTGACATCATCAGACATCAGCAATAAACTCAGAGTTAATTTAGTTTTAACCTGAGAGTTAACAATGAGTAGCGTATCCGAACTCGATTTTTTTATTTTGCTATGCGCTGAAGGCAGTATTTCAAACGCTGCGAAAGCGCTGGATATTTCTTCGGCGGCAGCTAGTAAACGACTAGCTCAAATTGAAAAAAACATGGGTTGTCAGCTAGTTATTCGCTCCACAAGAGCAATGAGTCTCACCAGTAGTGGTCAGCTATATCTTGAATATGCACAGAAAATTAGCCGCGAAATGGACACAATGCGGCGTGCCATTCGCCAGCAGAGCACTGGCGCAGAAGGGACCATACGGATTAACGCTCCGTTTGGTTTTGGACGAAAGTATATAGCAGACGCAATATCTCAGTTTGTCCGAGAATATCCTCAAATTGACTGCCAACTTTACCTAACCGATCACCCAGTCAATCTTATTGAGCGCTCGCTTGATGTGTGTATTCGTTTTGGCAACTTGCCTGACTCCACGCTACATGCACGCAAGCTAGTGACTCATCAACGCTGGCTATGCGCAGCACCACGCTATTTAAAAAAAGCAGGAACGCCCGCGCATCCTCGTGAACTATCTCACCATAACTGTCTGTTTCTGCGCCAAAACGATGATACCTACGGTAATTGGACATTTATCAAAGAGAATGAGCATCACCACGTTAAAGTAGCTGGCTCGCTAAGCGCCAATGATGGTGAAACCGTTTTACACTGGACGCTACAAGGCCTGGGTGTCACGGTACGTGCAGAGTGGGACGTGGTGAAACATGTCAAAACCGGCAAGTTGATTCGCTTATTGCCTGATTACGCTTTACCAAATGCCGATATTTATGCGGTGTATCCATATAGCCAGTACACACCTATCAGGGTGCGGCTACTCATCGATTTTTTGGCAGAGTATTTGCGTCAGCCACTGATTTTTTGATCATTCAGGCAAATTGAACGACTCTGCAAGCCGCAAGTCATACGTTCAAGGCTGCTTTATTTGAGTCTCATTGCCAAGGAGAGCACATGACACAGTTCATCAACGACCCTACCCTGCCAAAACCCAGTTTCCCGGGTAGCCATATGGTAGTTGACGACCACTATATGTTTATTTCTGGCCTGACGGTGGCCGATCTTTCCAACGGGGAAGCGGCGCGAGGCGATGTTAAAGAGGAGACCCGCCTAGTGATGCGCGAACTCGCGCGCATGCTAGAGCAAGAAGGTGGCAGTCTGGCGGATGTGGTTCGCGTGGATGTTCACCTCACTGACCTAAAACAGATCAATGCGCTAGACAGCATCTACGCCGAATTTTTTGAGCCAGGGCGCTACCCAGCGCGCACTTGTACTGAATCACCCCACATTTGCGGTGGCAGTTCGGTAGAAATTACCTTGATGGCGAAACGTCCATCGAAAGACACTGCAGCGGAATAGCCTCCGTTAAGATTTGACTAACGCCAGGATCGCGTCAATATCCAGATGTGCTTCTAGCGTATCGGCCAAGCGCTCCAAGGCTTGTTCGCGGTGGGCGTTGTAATCTACGCTGCCTGCCTTGGCTAGGCCAAGCTTCGTGAGTAGCGCTTGGCAGGCGTCTGGATGATCAAACAGGCCGTGTAGGTAAGTGCCCATCACTTGGCCGTCCTCGCTGATGGCCCCATCCAAGTGGGTACCGAGATCGAATAGCGGATTGTCCAGAGCGGAGCCTTTGCTAACGCCGTTATGGATCTCGTATCCCTTTACCTTTGCTTCTTCCCCCACCAACATGCCGCTCACGTTGCGAAGCTGCTTGCCCGCCACCATGCGTGTCGTCAGCGGTAACAGACCCAACCCGGCGACTTTCCCGGGCGTGCCCTCTAGCCCGTCGGGGTCATCCACCCACTCCCCCAGCATTTGAAAGCCGCCGCAAATGCCCAGCACTTTGCCGCCATAGCGCAGGTGGCGAGTCATCGCGGCGTCCCAACCTTGGCGCTTTAACCAGGCTAAGTCGCTAGCGGTGCTTTTACTGCCGGGAAGTACGATCACATCAGCGCAGGGAATGGGCTGATCGGGGCCGATAAAGCTAAGCGATACCTGCGGATGCAGGCGAAGCGGATCGAAATCGGTATGGTTACTGATGCGCGGCAGTGCAGGAACGATAACCTTGAGCGTTTGGCTCTCTTTCTCCGCCTGCACGGTGCCGATGCTATCTTCGGCATCCAGCAGCAGCCCTTGTAGATACGGCAGCGTGCCCAGCACCGGCTTTTGGGTGCGCGCTTCCAACCACTCTAGCCCTGGCTCCAGCAGCGCAATATCGCCCCGAAAACGGTTGATAATAAAGCCTTTGGTGCGGGCCTGTTCGCTGTCACTCAGTAGCGCCAGCGTGCCAACCAATTGAGCAAACACGCCGCCGCGGTCAATATCGCCCACCAGCAGCACCGGGCAGTCCGCGGCTTCGGCAAAGCCCATATTGGCAATATCCCCTTTGCGCAGGTTGATTTCCGCCGGGCTGCCTGCGCCTTCGGCAATAATCACATCATAGCGCTGCTCTAACGCTTGCCACGCTGCCATCACGCTCTCTTGGGCGGTGCGTTTGAAGGCGTGGTAGTCCAGCGCGTCCATATGGCCGTACACCTTACCACGCAGAATCACCTGGGCACCCCGGTCGGTTTCTGGCTTTAGCAGTACCGGGTTCATATCGCTATGGGGAAGGACGCCGGCCGCTTGGGCCTGTAGCGCGGTGGAGCGGCCAATCTCGCCACCATCGCTGGTCACCGCACTGTTTAGCGCCATGTTTTGTGGTTTGAACGGGGCCACCGAGAGACCCCGGCGCTTGAGAACTCGGCAAAGCCCCGCCACCACGGTGCTTTTGCCCGCATCCGAGGTGGTGCCTTGAATCATCAGTGTGGTCATGGCGTCTTCTCGACCTACGCAGTTGCTGAATATCCGTCCTTGACCTCCTCCCCTTCCTCAGCTTCTTAGGAAGCTGCCGCCTGCGGCGGAAAGGAAGGGGATTCCCGGTTGTTGCCTTCCGGGTTCCTGCTTC